>JBAZZV010000002.1 GCA_041658645.1 Candidatus Margulisiibacteriota bacterium | reverse complement strand
CAAGTATCCTGATGGACGGGGTAGTGACTTCGGCTAAGATCGTAGATGGAGCAATAACTTCAGCGAAGGCCGGGTTCAATTATGCGGCAGCAAGTGCGCCGGCGGGTGCCGCCAGTTCGATCGCGGATGGGATAGTTACTTCGTCTAAGCTTGGTTTATTAGCAGTGACCTCGGCAGCTTTGGCGGATAACTCGGTAACATCAAGTATCCTGATGGATGGGATAGTTACTTCGTCTAAGCTAGGTTCATTAGCAGTGACCTCGGCAGCTTTGGCGGACGGGGTAGTTACATCAGGCAAGCTAGGAGCATTAGCGGTAACCTCGGCAGCTTTGGCGGATAACTCGGTAACATCAAGTATCCTGATGGACGGGGTAGTTACATCAGGCAAGCTAGGTTCATTAGCAGTGACCTCGGCAGCTTTGGCGGACGGGGTAGTTACATCAGGCAAGCTAGGAGCATTAGCGGTAACCTCGGCAGCTTTGGCGGATAACTCGGTAACATCAAGTATCCTGATGGACGGGGTAGTGACTTCGGCTAAGATCGTAGATGGAGCAATAACTTCAGCGAAGGCCGGGTTCAATTATGCGGCAGCAAGTGCGCCGGCGGGTGCCGCCAGTTCGATCGCGGATGGGATAGTTACTTCGTCTAAGCTTGGTTTATTAGCAGTGACCTCGGCAGCTTTGGCGGATGGGGTAGTGACTTCGGCTAAGATCGTAGATGGAGCAATAACTTCAGCGAAGGCCGGGTTCAATTATGCGGCAGCAAGTGCGCCGGCGGGTGCCGCCAGTTCGATCGCGGATGGGATAGTTACTTCGTCTAAGCTTGGTTTATTAGCAGTGACCTCGGCAGCTTTGGCGGATAACTCGGTAACATCAAGTATCCTGATGGACGGGATAGTTACTTCGTCTAAGCTAGGTTCATTAGCAGTGACCTCGGCAGCTTTGGCGGACGGGGTAGTTACATCAGGCAAGCTAGGAGCATTAGCGGTAACCTCGGCAGCTTTGGCGGATGGGGTAGTGACTTCGGCTAAGATCGTAGATGGAGCAATAACTTCAGCGAAGGCCGGGTTCAATTATGCGGCAGCAAGTGCGCCGGCGGGTGCCGCCAGTTCGATCGCGGATGGAATAGTTACTTCGTCTAAGCTAGGAACATTAGCGGTGACCTCGGCAGCTTTGGCGGATGGGGTTGTGACATCGGTCAAGATGGCGTCCAACTCAGTGACTTCGGGAATCCTGGCGAGCGGTGCAGTAACATCAGGGATCCTGGCAGATGGTGCAGTTACCGCCGACAAGACGAACATTGCGGCGATCAATTCTACGACCGGCAACCTGGCGTCGGACATTAACATCACAACTACCGGTATCGTTACAGCGGCAGCGGTTAAATTGTCCGGTGATTCCGACAGTGTTCAATCGACGGCGACCGGTACGACCGGGCGGGCAGTGTATGGCCGGGCGAGTGTGGCCGGGGGTCTCCGATCGGGAGTTACCAATTACGGCGGATATTTTGTCGCGGACGGACAGTATGGGCGAGGCGTTTACGCGGAATCAACCGGGAATGGGGGTTATGGTATTTATGCCGTTACCACAAGCCCTGAAGGATTAAGCAAAGCCGGATATTTCAACAGCTCCGGGAGCATCGGTATAGGTATCGACGCTTTTGGTAACGCCAAAGGCGGGAGTTTCAGTTCAAATAATGCCGATGGCATCGGGGTTGATATTACTGTAATAGGTGCGTCAGCTTATGGCTTAAAAAGCGTAAACAGTTCGAGCACCGGCACAAATTACGGTGCCTACGGTGAATCGAAAAGCGACGCCGGCTACGGTGTCTATGGGTTGGCCAGCACCGGCGGCAGTGGGACGGCCTACGGTGTCTACGGCAATGTTCAAACTTCGACCAACGGCTACGGCGTTTACGGCTACGCGCCCAAGTATGCCGGTAAATTTGAAGCTGTCAGCGAGAATTCCAGAGCCGTCGAAGGCGCGGCTACCGATACAAGCGCAGGAACTACCAATTACGGCGGCTATTTTTCGGCTGGCGGAACTAACGCCGTCGGTGCTTATGGAGACGCATCCGGTGTGGCCGGCAAAGGCGTTTACGGCAAGGCCTCCAGCGCGACCGGCACGACTTACGGCGTCTATGGTGAATCGACGAGCGCCAATGGTTACGCCGGTTATTTTACCGGCGGGTTGGGGGTAAAAGTTGTTGGCCTGGTCGAGTCCTCGTCCGGCGGCTTCAAATTTCCTGACGCAACCACCCAGACCACCGCCGCAACTTCCGGCACTTATGTTTTAAAAGCCGGCGATACCATGACCGGCACGCTAACTAATTCCGCGGGGGCTAATTTAGCGACTTCTTCGGGCAGTGTCGCCATCGGCAATACAGCGCCCGGCGCTTATAAATTATCCGTCAGCGGCGATACATTATTAGACGGCAAGCTTATAGGCGGTACAGAAGTCGGTGTTAATCCGAGGATTGCTTTTGGGCCTTACGCGAATGCATCCGGAGGCTGGGGATCGATAGCGATGGGCTGGAATCCACAATCTCTAGCTATGATGTCGTTCTCGTTCGGAGAGAGTGTTACCGCGAGCGGCGTTAATAGCGTAGCGATCGGCAAATACACTACCGCTAGCGGTAGCAGTTCAACCGCACTGGGCAACCGGATTACCGCCCAGGGGGATTTTTCCTTTGGCATCGGATTAGACGATACAGCGGGCAGAACAATAACGGCGGCCAACACTATGGCGATCATGGGCGGCGATGTTGGCATCGGCACGACCAGCCCTTCGAGAACCCTGGAGGTTATTGGAATAGTCAAGGCGACTAATTTCTCCGGCAATGGTTCGGGTTTGACCAATGTTACCGGTACGGATAGCACAAAAGTCCTCAAAGCCGGCGACACCATGACCGGCTCACTAACGATAGCCGCGTCCGCGGTGAATCTTGATATAGGAGAGGGGCTGATTTCTCCGAGAGGCACAATAGGGGTTTTGTTATCAGGCGATGGTAAAGACACATTTATCGAGACTAATTCTGGAGATATGTCGGAAGGGTTAATTATGAGGGGAGGCGGTGCGGATTCTGGCATTGTCAAACAGGTGTCTGGTAGCGGCTATACGAGTGGCTGGACTATAGGATTGAATATTTTTACGAAAGACACAAATCCTATTGTTTTTAAGACCAATGATACGGAACGGATGAGGATTTTGGGGACCAGTTCTTCCATCGTTTCTTCCGCGAATCTAAGCCTGTCCGGCGCCGATGTGGGGGGAACCCAGTCAACAGGGGCGACCTTAACTTTAGAAGCCGGTTCAGGTTATTATCCCGCGGGAGCCGCGGTGCTTAAGGGCGGCGATTCTCCTTTTTATACCGGCACGGGAGCCAAGCTTACGCTTCAAGGATCGGATTACAATGCCGGTTCAAGCGCTATCCTTAAGCTGGGTCTGCGCGCCAGCGGCGCGGGCACGCAACCCTCCTTTGAAGTCACTGATTCAACCAATAGAAAATTATTGACTGTCTTATCAGGCGGCAACGTCGGCATCGGGACGGCGAGCCCGAGCGTCACCTTGGAGGTAGCTGGAAAATTAAAGGTAACCGGCAGGGTCTACTTTTCTGGACTGGCCGCCGGCACAGGCACGACCCTGGTCTTATCCGCGACTACCCTTGAGGTTCTGACGTCAAGCTCCAGCCGCAGATATAAAAAAGATATCGTCGATTATCAAGCGGACCTGAACAAGATCGGGGAACTCCGGCCCGTCCGCTTCCGGTGGAACGAACACACCGCCACGCCGGACAGAAAAGATTTCGGCATGATCGCGGAAGAGGTCATTAAAGTTTTCCCTGAATTGGTCGAATTAAACGCGAACGGCTCGCCCGAATCGGTCCATTACGAAAAACTGCCGGTCATCCTGCTTCAGGGTTATCTGGAACAGCAAAAAGAGATGATCAGCCAGCAGTCCCAGATAGAGTCGTTGAAAAAAGAAGTAGCGGAGTTAAGAGGGACCCTGAAGAACGCGAAATGAGATTTGCTGTCATTATGATGATATTGGCCTTACTTTCGGGATCGGCTTTTTCAGTTGGGTCTTCCGCGAGCTATAAACTGGCCGCCGAAGTCCTGGACTCGGGCGCGATAAAAGGGAGTTCGGCTTCTTTTCAACTGCTGGGCAAGAGCCGGGGTCATGGGCTGTCAGCCCGCGCCAGCTCGAGCTATATCATCGGCGAGGGTTTCTTGCGGAGCGCTTATTCCGCCCGCGCTGTTTTCGCTCCCATCGTCACCGCCGTCGAGCCGGCGACCGCCGCCGCCAACCAAAAAATTTCACTGACGATTTCCGGCGCTAACTTTACCGCCGGCGCGGCCGTCAAATTAACGTTGAGCGGTGAAACAGATATCACCGCCTCGAATGTTGTTATCGCGGGCTCCGGCCAAATAACCGGCGATTTTGATCTGCAAAACGCCAAAGCCGGCTCATGGGCCGTTACGGTGACCAACCCTGACGGGCGGGCGGGAACACTCCCCGCGGCGTTCGTGGTAACGGCTGTGGCGCCCACGGTTTCGTCGATCACGCCCGCCAAAGGCTTAAATGACGCGCTAGTGAGCATCACCGATCTGGCCGGTCAAAATTTCCGGAGCGGCGCGGCCGTCAAATTGTCGCTGACCGGCGCGAGCGACATTAGCGCGGACAAGGTGGTTGTCGAATCGGCCGCGAAAATTACCTGCCGGTTCAACCTGGTCAGTAAGACGGTCGGCATCTATGACGTTGTGGTGACCAATGATGACGGGTTGAGCGGCACGCTGGCCGCCATTTTCAAGATCGAGTCGCCCGTTCTGGAAGTGATCAAGCCGGTTGAAAGCGAAAAGAATCCTTTTGACCCGCGCCTCGGGCCGACCACGCTTAGTTATTCGTTGAGCCAAGACGTCAACCTGACCGTTTACATCTTTAATATCCGGGGGGAGAGGATCTGGGAATATCGGGCCCCCGCCGGCACCCCGGGCGGCCAGGTGGGCGAAAATAAAGTGCTCTGGGACGGCATCACGCTGTTTAGGGAAAATGCCCCCGCCGGCGTCTATCTTGTTCATCTCACCACCACGGCCGGCGGCGGGATGAAAACATTGAGCAAGACAAAGATAGCGATTATAAGATGAGAAAAATAATCCTCACGGTTTTGGTTTTGGCCTTCTTTGGGGTAAGCTACGCTGCCGTGACGGGCAGCGCGGATGACGCGACGGTGATTGGCGGCGGCGCGCGGCCGCTGGGGATGGGGCGGGCGTTTACGGCGGTGGCCGACGACGTAGACGCCGTTTTCATCAATCCGGCGGGGATAGCGGGCTTAAAAGGGCCGGCGGCCATGGCCATGTTCACCAACCTGATCGGCGAGATCTATTATTCCGAATATTGCGGAGCGGTCCCTTTCCGCTGGGGAACGGTGGGCCTGGGCTACATCACGACGGGCGTCAACCAGATCCCCACCAAAAACGAGCAGGGAGAAATCGTTATGACCGATTACTACGATTCGCTGTTTTTGTTGAGTTACAGCAGTCCGCTCTCCCGTTATTTCGGCTACGGGCGCAATATTTTTGTCGGGCTGAATTATAAGGTCTTTAACCGCGGTTATTCCGGCGGGTATAACCTGTTTGCCTCCGGGCAGAGTTTTGATTTTGGGATCAAGTTGGTTCTTTCTCCATACTTGAGCTTCGGCCTTGCCCGCTCGAATATTCTGCCGGTCTCGCTGGGCGGGATTCTCCGTTACAGCAGCGGCATAGAGGAATCACTGACGGGGCAAACCAAGATCGGCGTGGCGGCAAAACCGGTTATTTTTAACGGTGATTTGCTGCTGGTTTGCGACGGCAAATTTCCCGCCCAGGGCACCCGGCCGGTGACCGCGAATTTTGGGGTCGAGTATAAGGTTGGCAGTGCCCTGGCCGTGCGCGGCGGATTTGACCAGAGTATCGATACGACCAACACCTCGAGGACCAGCTGGAGCCCGACCTTTGGCCTTTCTCTGGGCGTTCGGGGCTTTCGGATCGACTATGCTTATCACCCATTCTATAATGACCCCGAGTTGGCAACAACCTACCTTTCTTTGTCCTATGTCGGCGAGCCCTGGCTGGCGCTTAAAGGGGGCCCTTCCGCCTTGCCGGAAACGCCGGAGCGGCGCGGCCGCCAATGAAGTTTTTTAAGACGATTTTTTTCGGGGTCCTTTTATTGGCTTTTATGCTGACTTTCGTCGACGCTCAAAATTTCAAAGTTTCCCAGCTGGGCCTGGGCCTGCGCGAATATCTGCCGGGGGACATTGTCCATATCATTATCGAAGCGCCGCCCGACACCAACCGCGTCAGGGCGACCATGCCGAATGGCGACGAAGTTAACTTGAGCTATGACGGCCGCTCGAGCGTCTGGAACGGCTACTGGGACGTGCCGGCGGGCGTGAAAAAAGGGATCTATACGGCCAAGCTGGTCGCCAGCGATGTTGCCGGGGTGACCTTCCAGGGCGACAGCAGCGTTTTTTACATCGGCGAGCCGATCCTGGCCTTAATGATGAGGATCGCGGAAACCGAAGAAGCCGCGGCGGTCAAGCTGACCGAGAAAGAAAGGATCGCCCGGCAAAGAGCGATCGAATCGGCGCGCCTGGCGCTCGCGGCCAGGCGGCGAGCGGGCTTAACCGAAGAAGCGGTGGCCGAAGAAGCGGCGCTCCCGGTCCAGCCTCCGGCCAGAATAGCGGCCAAAAAGAAACCATTTAAACTTGCGGCGAAAAAGAGTAAGATTAAGAAATTCGCCCGGGCCGGGACCAAAGAAGATGTCAACGTGACCAAGGCCCGCCTGATCGTCGCCGCCCGGTCTTACCTGGCGAAATTTGAATATCAAAAGGCCAAGTCGGAATTGAAGGTGTTGTTAAAGATCGAGCCTGATAATCGTGAGATCAAAACGATAGTCAACCGCCTGGAGGCGGTGATCAGGGCGAAAGGCAGCCATCTGTGAAAAAAATAATAGTTCTCTGCCTGCTCATGGCCTGCGGTTGGCACTCGCCGGGTTTTGGCGAACAGCCGGTGGCGCAGAAATATTTCGATCAGGCGACCACCCTGTACCTGGTGGGCGACCTGAAGGCCGCGCTGGCCAGCGCGGACCGGGCCCTGGAGATCAATCACAATTTTCGCGGCGCGAGGAAATTAAAGGACAGCATCCTGCGGGAAATGAGCCTGCGGGCAATGGGCTTGGTTCCGCGCGTCGCCGGGACGCCGGTCAAAATGCCGCCGCTCGAGACCGCCCCGCCGGCGACCAGAGAAGTTCAGCTGCCGCCGCCCGCTCCGGCCCCCCTCCCCAAGCCGGCCTCAACTAATTGGCTCGTCTGGACGGGTTTTGTTCTCGGGCTGGCTTTTATTTTCTTTTCCGGAATTCTCCTGGCGGTTTTTGCCAGGCGGCTCTTGGCCCAAGCCGCGGCAAGCCAAGCCGGCGAAGAAGAAGCCGGCGGGTTGAAAGTGCTCAAATCGATCTCCGAGGACCAGCGGCTCTGGTCTCAAAAGATGGGCTGGCGAAATAATCCTTTTACCCTTGATGTCCATCCCGAGCTGTTGACCGGTTACGAAAAAGAGGTCAAAGAAGTGCTCGGCAAGATCAATTCCCACAGCGGACATATCCTGATCTCCGGCCCGCTCGGCATCGGCAAGACCACTCTTTTGCGCTGGCTGGCCGGCCAACTGCCCAAGGGAGAATACCACACGGTCTATATTCCGCGTCCCCCGATCGAGTTCAACCAGCTGGTGGCGCATATCTTTCAGAGCCTGGGCTACAGCTATGAGCAGGCAAAAAAAGAGAGCGATCTTTATAACCTGGGCCAGCTCCGGAAGAAAATGAAAAAACACCTGGTCCTGCTGCTGGACGAGGCGCACGAATTCACGATCGAGATCGAGCGGCCGCTGCGCACCCTGGGCGATATTGACGGGGTCAATCTGGTTATGGCGGGCCTGCCGGAAACGCTCGATAAATTAAAGAATGAGATCCAGCCGCTTTACGAGCGGCTGGTGTTAAAGGTCACTCTGGACCATCTGGAATTTGAAGAGCTCAAGGAACTGATCAAAGTGCGGGTCGAGAGCGTCGGGGGGAGGGGTTCGCGTCCTTTTACGTCCGCCGCCCTGGCCAAGATATTTGAGATCTCCCGGGGCAATCCCCGCCAGGCGATCAAACTTTGCGACAACGCGGTGTCCCTGGCGATCGAACGGGGAGAAGAAGTTGTCGGAGCTGAATTCATAGGGGAAACGGAAAGGGAAGGATCATGAAAATCCTGGTCACCGGCGGGGCCGGCTTTATCGGTTCAAATATCGCGGATGCTTTTATCGCTGCCGGCCATCAGGTCGCCATTGTCGATAACCTGACGACCGGCAAAAAAGAGAATCTTAACCCCAAAGCGGAATTTTTTCCCGTCGATATCCGGGACGCGAAGTTGGCCGAAGTGGTCAACGATTTCGCGCCGGAAGTCATCGCCCATCTGGCCGCCCAGATCGACGTGCGCAAATCGGTCAGCGACCCGGTCTTTAATGCCGAGGTCAATGAGCTGGGAACTTTAAACCTTCTCAATGCGGCCGTGCGGTCCAAAGTCGGCAAAATAATCTTTTCTTCGACCGGCGGCGCGCTCTACGGCGAAGTGCCGGAAAAAGGGGGCGCGGCCGAAGACCACGCGCAGGAGCCGATCTCGCCCTACGCCATAACCAAGCGCTCCGTCGAGATGTATCTGTACGCTTACTGGAAGCTTTACGGGCTGAAATTCACCGCCTTGCGCTACGGCAATGTTTTCGGCCCGCGCCAGGACCCGTTGGGGGAGGCGGGGGTTATCGCCATCTTCTGCGGCAAACTGCTAAAAGGGGAAACGGCGACGATCTACGGCGACGGCGAACAACTGCGCGATTACGTTTACGTTGGTGATGTGGCCGCGGCTAACCTGATCGCGCTGACCCGAGGGGACAATAATATCTTCAATATCGGCACGGGAGTGGGGACGTCGGTTAACCAGCTTTTCGCTCATCTTAAGGCCTTAACGGAATTTTCCGGGCAAGCAGTCTACGCGCCGCCCAGGGCGGGGGAGCTGTTCCGCAGTGTGTTGAATTGTGAGAGGGCCAGAAAAGAATTGAACTGGCAAGCGCGGCAAGATATTAAGTCCGGCTTGAAGTTGACCCTCGACTGGTACCCGGCGGTTATGTAGGGACAGGGTTTATCCCTGTCCGTAGATGTTTTATTAGCGGACAACCATAAAGGTTGTCCCTACTTTAAATGTTTCTTGACGACTTCGAGAAGCTTGAAGGGGTCAAAGGGTTTGGCGACGTAATCGTTGGCCCCCCGCTTTAAACCTGCCTTAACGTCCTCGTCGGCCGTCTTGACCGAGACCATGATGACCGGGATATCCTTTGTCTTGGGATTGGCGCGCAGTTGGGAGCAGACCTCCAGGCCGTCTATCCCCGGCAGCCTGATATCGAGGAGGATCAGGTCCGGTTTTTCCGCGGCCGCTTTTTGGAGCCCGCTGTTGCCGTCGGGGGCGATGACCGCCTCAAACCCTTCCATCTCCAGGATCTCGGCGATCATCTTGGCGGTGACCGGGTAATCTTCAACGATCAGTATTTTTTTTGCCATAACTTAACCTCCCGCAATTATACTACCGGCAGGGTGAAAATAAAGCGGCTGCCTCTGCCCGGCCCGTCCGATTCGGCCCAGAGCCGGCCGCCGTGCAGGCGGACCAACTCGCGGGAGATAGGCAACCCCATGCCGATGCCGCCGACGGACCGGGTGGCTGAACTGTCCACCTGGTAAAATTTATCGAAGACCTTGCCCAGATTCTCTTTGGCCAGACCAATGCCGTTGTCGGCCACTTCGATTTGGACCGCCGGGCCTTCCACCAAGCTGGCCCGGACGGTGATCTCGCCCCCTTCGGGGGTGAACTTCAAGGCGTTACCGATCAGGTTGGCGAGGACCCGCTTCAGCTTGATCTCGTCGGCCATCAGGGTCGGGATCTGCCCCTCGATAGCGACACTTAACGTCAGCTTTTTTTCTCCGGCCTGGATCCGCATGGTCGCCGCGGTCTCTTCGATCAGGGTCTCGATCGAGAGGAGCTGTTTGAATACCGGGATAGGTTTGCCGATATCGAGCCGGGCGACATCGAGGACATTATCGATCAGCGAGTGGAGATGCTCGGCCTGGCGGGTGATGAGCTCGAGCGCCTGGTGCTGCTGGGGGCCCAGCTTGCCCATTTTCCCCGAGAGGATCAGCGCCAGGTAACCCTTGATCGGCGTCAGCGGCGTGCGCAGTTCGTGAGAGACCATCGAGAGGAATTCGGTCTTCATCCGGTCGACGACCTGCATCTTGGCGATGTCTTCTTTCAGGTCTTTCATCAGGAGGAGGTTCGCCTTGCGGACCTTCTCCAGGTCGGCTGTCCGGGCGGCGACCTTGGCTTCCAACTGCTGGTTCTTGGCGGAGAGTTTGGCATTGGTCTTCTCCAGCTTTTTCTCCAGCTCGGTTCTGCTGTTCATTTTTATCTCCCCAGGGGTTTATTCTGCGTAAGTTTACTCCTGGCATGGAGCGCTGGCAAGTGCTATAATTTGCCCGGTGAAAAAGAAGATCCTATTTTTCTTTTCCGATACGGGCGGGGGGCACCGTTCCGCGGCCACCGCTATAGTCCGGGCGGTCGACCACCTGGGTAAAGATAAGTATAGCCAGGAGATGGTCGACGTCTTTGCCGCCTGTTCCGGCTTCCTGAACCTTTTCGCCCGGCTCTACGCTCCGGTCATCAAATATTCCCCCAAGCTCTGGGGCCAGCTTTATTACTGGCTCGACGACGGCAAGAAACTGGAACAACTGGAAAAAATCTCGCGCCCCTTTATTCTGGAAGAAATGAAAAAGCTCCTCTTGGAAAAACGGCCGGATATCGTGGTCTCTGTCCACCCGATGGTCAACCATCTGACGGTCAAGGCGATCAAGGAACTGGAGCTGAAGATACCCTTCGTTATCGTCATTACCGATCCGGTGACCCTCCACCGCGCCTGGATAGCGCCCGAGGCCGACGGGGCGATCGTGGCCACGCCGGAAGCCAAAGAGCTGGCGGTCAGCTACGGTATGCCCGAGAGCAAGATCAAAGTGATCGGCATGCCGATCGATCCGAAGTTCTTCCTGGCCGACAAGGAGAAGCAGGCGGCGCGGCGCAAAGCCAAGCTTAGCCCCAAGCGTTTCACCATTTTGCTGATGGGGGGGGGCGAGGGGGGCGGGGGGATGCGCGAGATCATTGCCGAGTTCGGGCGGACCGGTTTTGACGGCCAGATCATTGTTATCACCGGCCGGAACAAAGCCCTCGAGACCCGCTTGAAAAAAGAAGCCAAGAAGTTCGGTTTCCCGCTGCGGGTCTTCGGTTTTACCAACCAGGTTTACGAATTGATGAGCGAGTCCGACCTGATCATCACCAAGGCCGGGCCCGGCACCATTGCCGAGGCGCTGGCGATGAACCTGCCGATCATCATCACCTCGTGGCTCCCCGGACAGGAAGAGGGGAACGTGGAATTTGTCGTCCGCGAGAATGTCGGCCGGGTCAGCCGGGACCCGCACCGGGTAGTCGAGCTGGTCAAGGAATTGCGGGAGACCGACGAATTTGAGGAATTGAAAAAGAACGTGGCCCGGGTCAGCCGTCCCCAAGCGGCATTAGAAATCGCGCGTGAAATATTTAGCTTTATTTAGTTTTTTTATATTAGTCTTCGGTCCGTGGACTTCCCCCGCTTGGGCGCAAGAAAATTACCTGCGCGACGTGCCGGAGGGGCATTACGCCTATGACGCCGTTTACGACCTGGTCCGCCGCGGAGTGACCGATGGTTTCCCCGATGGGACTTACCGCGGCCGGCAAGCGATGACCCGCTTTGAGATCGCCGCTTTCATTACCAAGCTCACTGAATCCTTTCGCCGCCGGCAAGGGGCCAACGAGAAACTGATCGAGGAGCTGAAGAGCGAGGTCGCCGGGGTCCGGGCCGGGCGGGAGAAGGACACTACTCTGTCCGGGCGAGTTGACGCGCGCTGGCGCCAGGGTGAGGTCGGGAGCGCGGCCGATTACCGTCTCCGGACTAAAATAGAGAAGAAATTCGGCGACCTGGCCACCATTAAGGCCGGTCTGGACACCATGGATGGCGGGTTTGATAACGGCGCCCGCGAACTGACCAGGGAACTGCTCGATTTTGAAGGACGGGTCAAGCTCGGCGGCGGGACGCTCAAAATGTCAGTGGGGCCGGGCGATGTCGCCCACCTCGATCCTGGTCTCTTTCCCTGGGAATCGGCCGAGAAATACCGCCGCCCGCGGCGGTCGGTCGGCTACTATTTTACGCAGGGGAAGACCGATCTGGCGCTTGATTATCTCTCCCGGTCGACAGCCGCCTCGGGGGCGGTTACCTTGGCCGAGTTCAGTCCCAAGCTGACCCAACGTTATCCCTTGTTCAGTTTTTCTCTGAACCCGAGATGGTTCCAGGCTAACGAGGGGGGACGTGACATCTGCCTGGAGCTGTCGGCGGAAAATAAATTCGGCCAGCTCCTGGTCGGCGCCGCCAAGACGACCGACCTGCCGCACGGTTTATATGCCAAAGGGATGCTGGCGTTCGGCGATAGCTTCCGCCTGGTCGCCCAGAAAGTCGGCAGCCAGTACCGCCAACAGTTCAGTTACAATATTTTTGATCTTTTTGACCGGAACATTTCTGACGGTACTACCAGTGTCGGCGGGCAATTCAACATCGTTTTGCCTTTTGATCTTTATAGTAAATTGACGGGGGATTACACCCTTCCGGGCGAGGTCGTGACCGGGGAATTCCGCCTGGGCTGCAAAGTCTCGGCCGCGCAAACCTTTGAGCTCGTTTACCAGGGCTATCGGGCCGCGACCTACTCGCAGGCGCTCGGGGTAGCGTCAGCGGTCAGTTTCTAGGGGAGGACAATAATGAACGTCTTGGTTGTCTTGCTGATCTCGCTCCCGCTTTTTGGTTTGGCGTATTTCTTTTACGCCAACTATATTGGCCGGGCGCTCAAGCTTGATGCCTACCGGCCAACGCCGGCGGTTCTCTACCGCGATGACCGTGACTTTGTTCCGACCCAGCCGGCGGTCATCTTTGCCCATCATTTCGCGGCGATCGCCGGGGCGGGGCCGATCGTCGGCCCGACGGTCGCGCTCCTTTTTGGTTATGTTCCGGTCTGGCTCTGGATCCTGGTCGGCGCAGTTTTCATTGGCGCGGTCCATGACTTTACCGCTCTCTTTGTCTCGGTCCGCGAGGGGGGGAAGTCGATGGCCGAGGTGGCCGGCCGGACCCTGGGGCGGAGCGGCTTTATCCTGTTCATCTCTTTCACTATTATCATGATCGTTTTGGTCACGGCCGCTTTTCTCGGTTTGACCACCAAGGCCCTGACCTCGCTCGCCCCGCTGGCGACCCTGCAGCTCCCGGCGGACCAAACGCTTCTTCATACGGTCGTTGATAATGGGGTCATTAAGGGGAAGATCGGCGGGATCGCTTCGACCTCGGTCATCATCATGACCCTCTTTGCTCCGCTCCTCGGTTATTTCCTCTATGTCAGAAAAACCAGCGTCTGGTGGTTGACGGGGGCGGCAACTGTGGTGGCGGTCCTCTCGATCTATCTCGGTTTTCTCCTGCCAATCACTTTTGATCCCCGGGTCTGGATGGTCTTGATCACCATTTATACTTTTATCGCCGCCTGGATCCCGGTCTGGGTCATCCTCCAGCCGCGCGACTTCATTAACGTCCAAATATTGTACGCCGGTATCGCCGCCCTGTTGCTGGGGATCGTCGTCGCCGGATTGAAAGGGGTGACTTTGAACGCCCCGGCCTTCAACCTGGCCGCGGCCTCGGCTCATCCCGCCCTCGGCTCCGTCTGGCCGGTCCTCTTTATTACCGTCGCCTGCGGGGCGATCTCCGGTTTCCACGCGCTGGTTTCCGGCGGCACTTCGGGCAAGCAGGTCAAGAGCGAGCGCGATATTTTGCCGGTCGCTTACGGCGCGATGCTCCTGGAAGCGGTCCTGGCGGTTTGCGTCGTCATCGTCGTCGGCGCCGGCCTGCGCTTCCCGGAGTATATCAGTTTGGTTTTTCCCGCCCAGCTCGACCAGTCTAACCCGGTCCTCGCCTTTTCCCTGGCCACCGGTAATTTGTTGAACTTGAGCCTGGGAATCCCCCAGGTCTTTGGCACGATCTTTGGTATCCTGATGCTGGAAGGATTCGTCGTCACCACGCTCGACGTGTCGGTCCGCTTGAACCGTTATCTTTTCGAGGAATTGTGGGGGGCGGTGTTCAAAAAACCACCGCGCATTCTCAAGTCTTATCTTTTTAATTCTTTCCTCTCGGTCACTCTGATGCTTGGCCTCGCTTCCACTAATGCCTACATTACGATCTGGCCGATCTTTGGCACGGGGAACCAGCTCCTGGCGGCGCTCACCCTGATCTCAATCTCGGCCTGGCTGATCGTCCGCGGACGCCCCGCCTGGTTCACTATCATCCCGGCCCTCTTTATGCTGGCGACGACCTTCGCTTCCTTGCTCCTGTTGCTGTTCACTAAATATATTCCCGGGGGAAATTACCCGTTGCTGGTGACCGATCTCCTCCTGCTGGCTTTATCATTTGGAGTGGCGGCTAAAGCGGCGCAATTATTCATTAAAGTTAGAAAGGGGATTGCTTTTAACCCAGAAATTCAGTTGGGGACGGAACAGTTAGCAGAGGAAATGCACTTGGGTTAACTGATCCTCACCTTTCCCTCACCCGCTAACGTTGAGGACTCTCACCCTCTCCCAGAGGGAGAGGGTGCCAAGCATGGTTGCTTTAGCGAGACACCTTCTCCCTCTGGGAGAAGGTACGAATCCTCAACGCCACGGATGAGGGCGGGGAAGGTGCTTTGGCAAGGATAGGGTGAGGAGGTTGACTTTGACATGGGAATTGATATAATTTTATTGGCGGTAAAATGAAGAAAATAACGCTATTGCTCTTAACTTTTTGTCTAGCCTGGCCGGCCTTGGCCCAGAGTGGGGAAGCTACGGCCGTTCCTTTACGGCTCAAGGATGTTCCAGACGACCACTGGGCGGCCTCGGCGGTCTACGACCTGGTCCGCCTCGGCGTGACGAAAGGGTATCCCGACGGAACTTTCCGCGGCAACAAACCGATCAACCGCTTTGAGACCGCTATTTTTCTCTCGAAATTGGCCAAGTCGCTCGGCGGCGAAGATATCAAGGGCGAGATCAAGGCATTACGCGATCAGATCGCCGACCTCAAGAAGCCGCAGGGGGAAATGGCGGTCGCTGGTACTTACCAGGGGGACTGGAAGATGGGGAATATCCTTTCGTCGGCCGGCGCGCCGCGCACCGGACTGGCCGATTACCGGCTGGTCGTCAAGACGGCCAAGGAGCTGGGCGAAGGGGCCGACCTCAAGATCAATCTTGATACGATGGATTACGGCTACTATGACGACGGCTCGGCGGCTATCCCGGGGCGCGGACTGCTCGCTTCGGAATTGTTCGATATCGAATCAAATTTAAAATTGGACCTTTCCGATTGGAACCTCAAGGCGCCCGTCCATCTGAAATTGACCTATGGCCCGGGACCCAAACAGCATGCCTTTGATCCGACCGGCGCTTTTTCCAGCGAGGTCGGGGTTACTTATCTCCGCCCGGACACCGGGATCGAAGCAAGAACAAAACTGTTCGGCGCCGAAGTGACCACCGGCTATTATTCATTGCAGAACCGGACGCTCGACCTTTCCGGCCGGATCAACACCAGCTGGCTGACCGGAGCGATCAGCTATAAGTTCGACCGTTTCCTCCTGGTCAGGGACTTCAAGGTTGACCTGACCGGCGATTACGTTTCGCGCGGACTCCTTTCCACCAGTGACCGGAGCATCAAGGCGAAGATCGACCTGCTGGCGCCGCTCGGCGAGAAAGCCCAGGCGCAGACGACCGTCGGCTTGGGTAAGAGCTCGAGCCAGATGATGGTCGCCGGCAGTGTCTCTTTGAACGACCCGTGGGAGACCGGGACCGTGATGATGGTCCGGGCGGCCAAGGTCGGTTCGGCTTATATTGACGGGCGTTTTGCCGGCGAGCAATTCGACCTGGCCGGTTATGATAATTTTGACCGGCCGCTGGAGAACGGGACCGTCAATTTCGGCGGCCAGTTGGTCCAGTCGGTTTCCGATAAGGTTAAATTGATCGGTAAAGGCGATGTCCGTTTGAACGGCGACTTCAAATATGAGGGGAGCCGAGCGCGGGCGACCGGGCAGGGCGGGATCTCCTATAATCTCGCCCCGAACGTTAACTTTGACGCCGCCTACCGCGTTTACCAGGACAAGTTGAGCGGCGACACCTCCGACCTGGCCGCGGTCGGCCTGCTCTACCGCTTTTGATCCTCGGCCGCCAGATCATCCGCCTGCCGGAAATAGATTCGACCAGCGACGAAGCGCGCCGCCAGGTCAAGCTCGGCGCGGGTGAAGGTTTGGTCGTCGTGGCCGGACGGCAAACGGCCGGCCGGGGCAAACCGGGGAGCCGCTGGCATTCACCCGTTGGTAATCTTTACTTTTCGGTCGTCCTCAAACCTTTTCGTAATCCGAACGAACTGGCCCAGGTCACTCTGGTCGGCGCCCTGGCGGTCCGCAAATTTCTCGAAAAGTTGGGTTGCGCCGGAGCGGTCGTCAAATGGCCAAACGATGTCCTGGTCCACGGCCGGAAGATCAGCGGGATCTTGACCGAACGACTCCCTTCCGGACACCTGATCATCGGTCTTGGTGTTAATATTAATACCTTACCCGCGGCAGTGGGGGAGAACGCGACCAGTCTTTTCGCTCTGACTGGAAAAAACCATCAGCTGGACGAGTGCTTGGCCATCCTGCTGGCCGAGCTGGAGCAGGAGTATCTTGCTTACCTCGGTAAATTTTGCTAACATTTAGTTATTATGGCAGTCAGAGGTATTCGCGGGGCGATCACCGTTCCCAGAAACGATAAAGGGGAGATCATCAGCGCGACCAGGGAGTTGCTGCAGGCACTGGTTGTGGAGAACGGTTTAGAGGTGGCCGAGATTGCCTCGGCTCTTTTCTCCACCACCCGCGATCTGAACGCCGAGTTCCCGGCGGTCGCCGCCCGGGAGATCGGCTGGCACGATACGCCGCTTCTCTGCGGCAACGAGATTGACGTCCCCGGCAGTTTGCCGCTCTGCGTCCGTGTTCTCTTGCACGTTAACACCGACCGGCCGCAGACGGCCATGCGCCACGTCTATTTGCGCGAAGCCAAGAATCTTAGGAGGTAGCCGAAGGTGATCATCATCATGAAGCCGGACGCGAGCCAGGAGCAGATCGACCTGGTCTCGGCGAGGCTGAAAAAGCACGGTTTCGGCGTTCATCTTTCCCAGGGAGCGGAACGCGCCGTGATCGGCGCGATCGGCGACAAATCAGCGATCCAGCTCGAATCCATCCAAATGATGCCGGGCGTTTCCGAGATCGTCCCCATCCGCAAGCCTTACAAAATGGTCAGTCGCGAATTCCAAAAAGCGGATACGATCGTTGAGTTAGCTGGTGGCGTGAAGATCGGCGCCGGCCAAAAGCTCGTGGTGATGGCCGGTCCGTGTTCGGTGGAAGGGGAAAAGGAGTTCCTGGAAGTCGCGGAGGTGGTCAAGCGGGCAGGTGCTTCCGTTCTGCGCGGCGGCGCTTTCAAACCGCGGACTTCCCCCTATGCTTTTCAGGGCCTGGGGGAGCAGGGCTTAAAGTTCATGGCCCAGGCGCGTGAGAAGACCGGACTTCCTTTCGTCACCGAGGTCATGGACACTCGCGACGTGGAATTGGTCGCCAGGTACGCGGATATGCTGCAGATCGGCGCGCGGAATATGGCTAATTTTAATTTATTGAAAGAAGTTGGCAAAACCAAAAAGCCGATCTTGCTGAAACGAGGTCCCGGCTCAACTATTCAGGAGTGGCTGATGTCGGCTGAATATATCCTCTCGGAGGGGAACAAACAGGTTGTCTTGTGTGAGCGCGGGATCAGGACATTTGAAACGGCGACCAGAAATACCCTCGATCTCAACGCCGTTCCGGTCGTGAAAAAATTGACCCATCTGCCGATCATTGTCGACCCCAGCCACGGGACAGGTGAATGGGACCTGGTCCCGGCCATGGCCAAAGCGGGGATCGCGGCCGGTGCGGATGGTTTGATGATCGAGGTCCACCCGCGGCCGGACGAAGCGATGAGCGACGGAGCGCAGTCGCTTAAACCGGATACGTTCCAGAAGTTGATGACCGAGTTGAAGGCAGTGGCGGCGGCAGTTGGGCGAACCCTTTAACTCACCCCCCATCCCCCTCTCTTAAAAAGAGAGGGGGTATAAAAGCTTCAATTCCGTTAAACAATCGTTTTTTTTGTTAATTAAATTAGTACGAACGATCAATCATTATGCGACAACGTTTAAGCAATCTGGTGAAACAAACCGTCCGTAGCCTGAGAAAGGACCAAACCGAGGCTGAAAAAGTCTTATGGAGAGCGCTAAAAGATAGGAAGTTATCAGGAAAAAAGTTTTTGCGGCAGCATCCGATTGTTTTTGAGTGGCAGGGGAGGGAACGGTTTTTGATCGCTGACTTTTATTGTCATGAAGCTAAATTGGTCATCGAAGTTGACGGAGGCGTACATGAGCAACAAAAAGATTATGATGAGGCCAGGGAATATGTCCTTAAAAGTTTAGGCCTAAGCATTGTCCGTTTTCGTAATGCGGAAATAATCGATCAGTTAAGAATATCATTAGATGCCTTAAGAGTTTACTTGAAACCTTCCCAACCCTCTCTTTCTAAGAGAGGGGGGTCAGTTTTGCGCTAGCGGGTGAGTTGGCAGTGGCGGCGGCAGTTGGGCGTCGATTGTAGCCAATAATTCCTTTAAGCCTTCGCCCCGCAGGGCGGAAATGACGACCGCCGGTTTATATTTAGCCAACGTCTTCTTGCTTAGCTTTTTCTCCAGCTGGTCCGCCTTATTGAAGATAGAGATGAGCGGCTTGGCGATACTGTGCAATTCCTCTAAAACCTCGTAAACGGCGCTGATCTGTTGTTCATAACCTTGATGGGCGGCGTCAATGACATGGAGCAAGAGGTCGGCTTCGCTCACTTCTTCCAGCGTCGCCTGGAAGGCGGCGACCAGCTGGTGGGGGAGTTTCTGGATAAAACCGACGGTATCGGTCAACAGAACGACGCGGCCGGAGGGAAGATACAACCGGCGCACCGTCGGGTCAAGCGTGGCGAAAAGTTTGTCTTCCGTCAAGACCCCGGCTTTGGTCAGCGCGTTAAGCAGGGTCGATTTGCCGGAGTTGGTGTAACCGACGAGGGCGACGGTGGGGATGCGCGCCTGGCGCCGCCGTTCCCGCTTGACCTGGCGTTCCTGCCGGACCTTATCGATCTGCTTTTTGAGCGCGCAGATCTTGGCGCGGATGTGGCGCCGGTCGTATTCCAGTCTGGTCTCGCCCGGGCCGCGGGTGGCGATCCCGCCGCCGAGCCGCGACATCATCACACCGCGTCCGCCGAGCCGGGTCAGCAGAAAAGTTGACTGGGCCAGCTCGACCTGGAGTTTTCCTTCACGCGACCGGGCGTGCTGGGCGAAAATGTCGAGGATCAGCTCGGTCCGGTCGATGACCTTGAGGCCGCTCGAGTCCTCGATGTTCCTGGTCTGGGAGGGGGAGAGGGGATGGTCGAAAATAGCCAGGTTGGCCCGGTGTTCGGCGGCCAGCGCTTTCAGCTCCTCTATTTTACCCGAGCCGATGAAATATTTTGGGTCCGGGCGCTCCCTTTTTTGGGTGAGGGTGGCGACAGTGTCCGCCCCGGCCGTGTCGGCCAGCCGGGCCAATTCCTCGAGGGCCGGCGCCTCCCGCCCGATCTCGACCCCGACTAAGACCGCCCGTTCCGTTCTCATTGTTCCTATTGTAACACATGTGTTATAATCAAACGCGTTGATAATGGCAGAAGTTGCGGTAAAAAAAATATTGGTCGTTGACGACGAGCTCGACGTGGTTTCACTGCTTACCCTGATGCTCGAGTCCCAGGGGTACGCGGTGATCAAGGCCGCGGACGGGCAGGCGGCGTTGGAAAAAGCCCGCGGCGAGAACCCCGATCTTATCCTCCTCGATGTCATGCTGCCGAAAATGGATGGCTACACGGTCGCCCGTATGCTAAAATTCGATGAGAATTACAGCCATATCCCGATCATCATGCTGACCGCCAAGATCCAGGAACTGGATAAAGCGACCGGCCTGGAGATGGGGGCGGGCGATTACCTGACCAAGCCGTTCGACGCAGCCGTCCTCCTGGCCAAGGTCCGGGAGCGGCTGGAAAAGAAGGACTAAAAACCATGGTCGACCAGAGCAAGTCGCTGCGCGAGAGCCTGGTCCGCAGCGGCCTCTTGAACGAATGCCAGGTGCGGGAAGCGATCGACGAGGGCCGCCGCACCGGCGAGTCGCTGATCAAGAGCATCCTGCGCAAGTCCCTGGTCGATGAGAACACCCTCATAAATTTCCTGGAAAAAGAGATGGAGATCCCCCGCGTCGACCTGTCGTGCTATCTGGTCGACCAGAAGATCGTCAACCTGGTGCCGATCGCCTCGGCCCGCAAGTATAAACTGATCCCGCTCTTCAAGGTCGGTGACGTTTTGACGGTGGCGATGGTCGACCCCTTCGACGTGCTGGCGATGGACGAGGTCAGGACCAAGACCAAGTGCGACGTTGAGCCGATGGTGGCGACTGCCAAGGAGATCGAAGCGGCGATCGGCCAGTACTATGGGGTGGCCGGTTCGGTGGAGGACCTGATCAAGGATATCAGCCCGGCGGGAACGCCGGTCCAAATGCCGGCGGCGGCCGCCGCGACCGAGGACGCGCCGGTTATAAAATTGGTCAATATGCTGGTGCTGCGGGCGCTGGCCGAGAACGCTTCCGACGTCCATATCGAGCCGACGGAAAAAAGTGTCCGGGTCCGCTATCGGGTGGACGGCTTGATGCACGAAGTTTCCTCTATCCCCTCGCACATCTTTTCCTCGATCGTGACCCGCATCAAGGTGATGGGGAAGATGGATATCGCCGAGTCGCGCGTTCCCCAGGATGGCCGTTTTGAATTGAAGGTCGAGAACAAGGCGGTCGATGTCCGCGTTTCCACTTATCCCTCGATCTACGGTGAAGCGGTCGTCATGCGCCTGCTCGACAAGAGCCACGCTATCTTTTCCCTCGAAGACCTCGGTTTTTCCCCGGATAACCTGGCCAAGTTCGAAGAGATCGTCAAACGCCCTTACGGCATCGTCCTGGTGACCGGTCCGACCGGCTCCGGTAAGACAACGACCCTCTACGCTACTTTGAGCCGCATCCTGACCCCGGAAAAGAATATCATGACGATCGAAGATCCGGTCGAATACGAACTGGCCGGGATCCGCCAGTCGCAGATAAATGTGAAAGCCGGCCTGGAGTTCTCCAACGCCCTCCGGGCGATGCTCCGCCAGGACCCCGATGTCATCCTGGTCGGGGAGATCCGCGATCAGGAAACGGCGCGCATCGCTATCCAGGCGGCGCTGACCGGCCACCTGGTCTTTTCGACCTTGCATACCAACGATGCCGCCGGCACCCTGACCAGGCTGGTCGACATGGGGATCGAACCCTTTCTGACCGCTTCGGCGGTGGCCGCGGTCATCGCCCAACGGCTGGTCCGGACGATCTGCCCGCGCTGCAAGGTCCCTTTTATGCCGTCGCGGGAAGTGTTGGTCAAGATCGGGTTCGACCCGGATAAAAAACAAGAATTTTTCCAGGGAAAAGGGTGCAAGCATTGCCGCAACACCGGATATAAAGGGCGGCTGGGGATCTTTGAGATGCTGACCGTGACCACGCAGGTCCAGGACCTTATAATAAGTAAGGCGACCTCGTCAGAGATCAAGACAGCGGCGATCGCCGCCGGGATGAGGACCTTGCGCGACGACGGGCTCCTGAAAGTGCTCGAAGGGAAGACGACCCTGGATGAAGTGATCAGGGTGACGCAACTTGACTAACTTTAATTACCGGGCCAGGGACAAATACGGCGTGCTGGCCACCGGCCGCATGGAAGCGGAAAACTCCAAAGGGGTCGCGATCCAGTTGGCGAAGCTTGGTTACATGCCGATCTCAATCGACCAGGAAGAATACTCCATCCTGCAGGCGCGCTTCGACGAAGTTCTGGCCAGGTTCCAGCGGGTCCGGCCCGAAGAGATGGTCGTCTTTACCCGCCAGTTGGCCTCAACTCTCGATGCGGGGGTCCCCCTCATTAGCAGTTTGGAAGCGGTGGCGGAACAGATCATGAACCGGACTTTCCGCGCGATCGTTTACCAGGTCAAGAAAGATATCGAAGGGGGCTTGACCTTTTCCGACGCGCTGGATAAATACCACGATGTCTTTCCCTCGCTGGTCGTCAACATGATCAGGGCTGGGGAGAAGGCCGGTATCCTCCCGTCCGTGCTCGACCGCGTTTCCAACCTGATCGAAAAGGATATTGCCACGTCCGACCGGGTCAAGGCGGCGACCCGCTATCCGCTGATCGTCCTGGTGACGCTCTGCATTGCCTTTGTTATCCTGACCACCTATGTTATACCGAAATTCGCCAGCTTTTTCGCCGCCTTCAAGGCCGACCTCCCCCTGCCGACCAGAATTCTAATGTGGCTGAACACTTTCATCTCCGCTTTTTGGTATTGGGTCCTGGGCGGGGTGATCGCTGGCGTTTATTTCTTCCGGAAGTTCCTGGCCACCGAGAAAGGGCGCTACAGCTGGGACCACTTTATCCTTTCTACCCCGGTCTTCGGGCCGCTCTATTCCAAGATTTACTTGTCTCGTTTTGGCCGGATGCTTTCGGCCATGCTCGCCTCGGGTATTCCGATCCTGGAAGCGCTGACCGTGACGGCGGCGACGGTCGATAACAAGGTCATCTCCCGCGTGATCATCGATATTCGCAACGCCGTCTCACAGGGTAAAAGCCTGGCCGAACCGATGCGGGGGAGCAAAGTCTTCCCGCCGATCGCCATTTCCATGGTCGCGATCGGGGAGAAGGCGGGTACGCTGGAGCACATGCTCGGCAAGACGGCCGATTATTTTGACCGGGAGATCGACTACACCATTGATAACCTGACGCCGCTGATCGAACCGTTGCTGATCTTCGGGCTCGGTTTCATACTTTTGCTTTTTGCTCTGGGCATTTTCCTGCCGATGTGGGACTTGATCAATGTCTATAAGACCAATTAGTAATCTACCCCTTGACAAGGAGAGGGGGGGAGCTATAATTTCGTTACGTTCAAAAAAGGAGCCAAAGAGAGATGGAATTATTAATCACCGCTGGAGTTCTTAGCTTGTGTACCGGCCTCTTGTTGTTTTTTTCCGGTGAGACCCTCCGTCGTATCGGCAATGTCCTTAACGCGACCGTCGCTCAAGTCGATGGCGCGGTCATGGCGGTCCGGATGCCGGCCGGGATCCTCCTGGTTATTGCCGGCGGCTGGATCATTTCGGTCGCCTTTAGCTATACTGAACTCTGGTGGCTGCACTTGGTCGGGGCGGTCATCATCTTCTTTGGTCTTCTCTACCTCTTCCTGCCGAACTGGCTGGGGACCATTAGCCGGATTGCCGACCAAATGCTCCTCTCGACCGGTGAGATCGGCAACGGGACGCGCAAAAGTTTCGGGGTCATCCTGGTCCTGGGCGCGATCTATATTTTCTACGCTTTGCTGTTGATCCGCTAGCAAGAAAGTTCATAACGAAGGAGGTGAATAGATGAAAAAAGGTTTTACACTTATTGAGCTTGTGATGGTTATCGTGATCTTGGGGATCCTGGCCGCGACCGCTCTGCCGCGCTTTATTGATCTGTCATCGAAGGCGAAGGAGAACGCAGCCAAAGGTACCCTGGGGAGCATCCGCGCGGCGGTGGCGATCCAATATGCCAGCAACGCGGCGTACGGCAACGCCAGCATGCCTGCTAATATTACCGCGGCCTTGTTCCATGACGGGAACCTCCCGGTCGAACCGTATTCGAACGTTACTACTGTTAACCTTGGCCTGACTCCGGAGGCCGGTGGTACAGGCTGGATGTATGATTCCGTCAACGGACGGGTTTGGATCAACAACAGCGCTTATTCCAGTTACTAATATTAGTTTTTGGGATCATAACGGGGCCCTGGCTAAGCCAGGGCCCCAGTTTTTTTCCTCACCCCTATCCCCCATCCCCTTCCCCCTTAATAAGGGGGAAGGGGAGAAGAGGGGTTAGGGGTAAGTGGTTTGAACGGCTGGGCGTTTTGAGATATACTAAAAATCCGTGAAGAAGTGGTTACTCCATAAAGTCCCTCCGGCGGAAGTTGAGCGGCTAAGTACCGCCCTGAAAGTCTCTCCGCTGGTGGCGAGCATCCTGGTTAACCGCGGCCTGGGTGACCTGGCGCGGGCCGAGCTCTTCCTAAACCCCAAGTTGGCCCAGCTCCGTGATCCGTTCGAGATCCCGAACATAAAAACCGGCGCTGAACGGGTCCTCCTGGCCAAAGAGCGGGGAGAAAAAGTTCTGATATATGGTGATTATGACGTTGACGGCGTCACCGGCACCGCCATTCTCGTCCACACCTGCAAATTCCTCGGTCTCGATGTGGCGCATTATATCCCGCACCGTTATGGGGAAGGGTACAGCCTGTCGCTCGAATCGGTCAGAAAGATCGAAGCACTTGGAGTAAAGTTGATCGTCACCGTCGATTGCGGCATTGCCAGCGCCAAAGAAGTGGCGGAAGCGAACCGCCTGGGGATGGCTGTCGTTGTGACCGATCACCATAACCTGCCGCAAGAGTTGCCGCCGGCTGTAGCGGTCGTCAACCCAAAAATGATCAGCGGCGAGCATCCGTCGAAATATCTGGCCGGGGCCGGGGTCGCTTTCAAGTTCGCCTGGGCGTTGCTCAAGACCGCCGGGGTGCGTGACGCCGTTTTTCTTACCTCCTTGCTCGACTTGGCCGCCTTAGGGACCCTGGCCGACGTTGTTCCCTTAACCGACGAGAACCGGATCCTGGCCGTCGGCGGGTTGAGCTTGATCAACGAGCGGAAACGGGTCGGGCTGAAAAGTTTGGCCGAGGCGGCTTCGTTGCGTGATAAGATCACGGTCAACAATGTTTATTTTGCCCTCTCGCCGCGGCTTAACGCGGCCGGACGGTTGGAGCACGCTTCTCATTCCCTGGAACTCCTCCTGACCGACGATCCGGAGCAGGCGAAGAAGCTGGCCCAGGGGTTGAACCGGATCAATATCCGGCGCCAGGATATCGGCGTTGGGATCAAAGAAGAAGTCTTTGCCCAATTGAGCGCGGCTTATGTGGCCGAGCATAAACTGATCGTTCTCTCCGGCCAGAATTGGCACCCCGGGGTGATCGGCATCATTGCTTCCCAGGTGGTTGACGCCTATTCCCGCCCGACCGTCCTGATCGGGATCAACGAAGGGGTGGGGCGCGGGTCAGCCCGTTCGGTCGATGGGGTTAACATTTTTGCTTTGCTCGATTCCTGCCGTGACCTCTTTCTCGATTTTGGCGGGCACGAGGGGGCGGCCGGTTTCTCGATCGCGGCCGACAATATCCCGGAGTTGAAACGCCGGCTCAAGATCAAGGTCGAGGAGCTGATCGGCCCGGAACAACTTCTCCCTACGGTGGAAATAGATGCGGAGCTTTCGCCGTCCCAGGTCTCTCTCGGTCTGGTCCGGGAGCTTTCGCGGCTGGCCCCCTTTGGGGAAGATAACGCCGAGCCGTTGTTGCTCTTGCGGGGGATGCGGCTGACCGAGAGGAAAAAAGTCGGCAAGGGTGGCAAGCACCTCAAGGCGCGGTTCGAACGCGACGGCGTGACCCTGGAGACGATCGGCTTTGGCTTCGGGGAAATAGCCGACAGTTTAGTCTTCCAGCAGCCCTACGACCTAGCGGTCAACCTGGAAAGTAACGAGTATAATGGTTTCGAATCGGTCCAATTATCCTTGAACGACTTGAGGGAGGAAAAGTGATGAAAATACTAGTGGTGGGGAGCGGCGGCCGCGAGCACGCGCTGGTCTGGAAAATAGCCCAGAGCCCGCTGGCGGAAAAGATCTACTGCGCGCCGGGTAACGCCGGGACGGCCGAGCTGGCGGAGAACGTCCCGCTCCAGTCGGACGATATAAAAGGGCTGCTGAAGTTCTGCCGGGAGAAAAAGATTGACCTGACCGTTGTTGGTCCGGAGGTCCCGCTGGTCGCCGGGATCGTTGACCTTTTTACTAAAGAGGGGCTAAGGATATTTGGCCCTTGCCAGGCCGCGGCCCGGATCGAGGGGAGCAAGGTTTTCTCCAAGGAGTTCATGATCAAATACGGCATCCCGACCGCCCAGGCCGGGATCTTTTCTAAACTACCTGAAGCCTTAGCTTACATTGAGCAGATGGGGGCGCCGCTGGTCGTCAAAGCGGATGGCTTGGCGGCGGGGAAAGGGGTCATGGTCTGCCAGAAAAAAACCGAGGCGACCCTAGCGGTCAAGTTGATCATGGAGAAGAAAGAATTCGGCTCGGCCGGCGACCGGGTGATCATTGAAGAATGTCTGGTCGGGGAAGAGGCTTCGATCATCGCTCTAACTGACGGCGATTCGATCATCCCGCTCGCTTCTTCGCAGGACCACAAGCGGATCAATGACGGGGACAAAGGGCCCAACACCGGCGGGATGGGGGCTTATTCGCCGGCGCCGGTCGTGACCGAACATTTAATGTCGGAGATCGATGTTAACGTCCTGAAGCCTTTTGTTAATGGGATGAAGCAGGAGGGGATCGTTTATCAGGGAGTGATCTACGCTGGAGTGATGGTGACGAAGAAAGGACCAATGGTCCTCGAGTTCAACGCCCGTTTAGGCGACCCGGAGACCCAGCCGATCATGATGCGGTTGAAATCCGATCTCGTGCCGATCATGGAGGCGATCATCGACCGGAAACTAGATGACCGGCTGATCGAATGGGACGAGCGGGCGGCCGTTTGTGTCGTCCTGGCCGCCGGTGGCTATCCCGGTAAATACGAGAAGGGTTTGCCGATCAAGGGCTTAGATAAAATCGATCAATTAGATCATGTGATGGTTTTTCACGCTGGCACGGGGTTAGGGACCAGGGACCAGGGACCAGGGACCAGGGCGATTGTCACCAATGGCGGGCGAGTTCTGGGCGTGACTGCCTTGGGCGGGTCGATCAAGTTCGCGATCGATAAAGCTTACCAAGCGGTCGATCTGATAAAATTTAAAGGGATGCACTATCGGAAGGATATCGGAAAAAAAGCCCTCAAATATGAAAGATAAGGAAGAGTGGATCGATCGGATCTTTTTAAGATCTTTCCGCCCTTACTTGTGGATCATGGCTGTCGGCTTGTTGCTCTACTTTAGGGCCCTCTTCTTTGGTTTTACGTATTTAGATGACAATGTGGTAATTCTTGACAGCCAAAACGCCCTAAAAAATATATTTAATATTTTCCATGTCTTTAGTCAAATTATTGTGCCTGCCTTTGGAGACTTTTATCGGCCCGTGGCGGTCATCCCCTATATTTTAGGCGCCCAAATAGGGGGGAGCTCCCCCCTGGTTTATCACGGCATAAACATTGCCTGCCATCTGCTGGCCGCTTGCCTCCTTTTCCTCTTTTTGGTGAAACTGGGCTACAGCCGGCTTTTGGCTTATATTTTTTCCCTGATCTTTACCGTTCATCCGGCCTTAGCGGCGGTGGTCGTCTGGATCCCGGGGATGGTTGACGCGCTGTTGACGGTTTTGGTTTTAGCGGCCTTTATTTTCTTCTTGGATTATTTAAGAACAGGCAGGTGGTCTTACTATTTCTGGCATCTGCTATTTTTTGCTCTGGCCCTCTTAACGAAGGAGCCCGCGCTGATTCTGATCTTGTTGTGCCCGCTTTATGCTTATCTCGTTAATAAACAAAAAGACTCTCTCCCCAGCCTAAAGTTTTTGGCTGCGGGTTGGTTCCTTATTTCAGTCGTCTGGTTTTTGCTGAGGCGGGCGATCCTGGTCAAGCCGGTCACCTTGACGATGGACTACGTGTTTAGGTCAATATTTAATCCGGCGGCGGTGACGCTCTATATCGGAAAAATAGTTTTGCCTTTTAATCTGTCGCCCCTGCCGACTTTGCGGGATTCATCTTTGGCTTATGGTTTTATGGCCCTGGTTATTATTTGTGCCCTGCTGCTCTTCACGAAAAAAAAGCATTACGGCCTCATTGTCTTGGGAGCCGTTTGGTTCCTCCTTTTCCTGTTGCCCTCCCTGGTGTTTTCTGATCCTTCCCTCTATACCGGCGTGGCGTTGTATGAACACCGGCTTTACCTGCCGCTGATCGGCTTTATTATCTTGTTCCTGGAGACCGGCTTGGTCAAGATCATCGGCCGCGATAGAAAATGGGCGCTGGCCATAGGTGCCGCCATAATAATTTTATTTTCGGGCTTAAATATTGTTCACAGCGATATTTTTAAAGACCCGCTTAGTTTTTGGCGGAACGCGGTTAAAACCTCGCCTCATCACCCGCTGGCCCGCAGGAATTTAGGGGCGATGTATTATTTGAACGGTCAATTAGCTAAAGCTGGAAAAGAATATAAGAAAGCCTTGGAACTAAATCCTGCCGAACCGATGGTCCACAATAATCTGGGGCTGATCTACCTGAACCAGGGTAAGCTGGCGGCGGCCGAGGTCGAGTTTCTGGAGGAATTAAAGATTAATCCCCTTTATGATAACGCGCTCTTTAACCTGGGCCTGCTCTATGCCCGGCAGGGGAGGATCGGCGAGGCGAAAGGCCTTTGGGAAAAGGCCCTGAAGGTCAATCCCGAACATATCGATGCCCGTAAATATTTAAGGCTGCTAAATGGAAAGTAAGATCGTAGTGGCAACGGCTAATCGGCATAAATTGCGTGAGATTACGCAAATCCTGAAGTTACGAGTCACGAGCCACGAATCACGAGTCACGGAGAACGGGAAAACGTTTGAAGCGAACGCGATCAAGAAAGTCAAAGCGCTCAAATTAAAGCCCGGGCAGATCGGGATCGCTGATGATTCTGGGTTAATGGTTAATTGTCTCGGCGGTAAGCCGGGGGTCAAGTCAGCGCGGTTTGCTACTCCTCCAACGCCGGCCAATCTTTGCGCCAAATTGCTCCGGGTGACAAAAAACTGCCCAGATCGAGGCGCCAAGTTTGTCTGTGTTATCGCCATCGCTTATCCGTCGGGCAAGATCAGGACGGTGAAAGGCGTTTGCCGCGGGCGGATCACCCGCGAGATGCAGGGAAAGCACGGTTTCGGCTACGACCCCGTTTTCCGCCCCTGCGGTTATAAAAAAACTTTCGCCGAGATGTCGGCGGTGGAGAAGAACAGGATCAGCCATCGAGGGAGAGCGTTGAGAAAGTTGCGCGAGATCCTGAAATAAAAATGCGCCCGGCAGGGGTCGAACCTGCTACCTATTGCTTCGAAGGCAATCGCTCTAATCCAGATGAGCTACGGGCGCACGCCTCGCTTATTATACAATATTATTCGTTTGAAAAATGATTATCTTGTGTTAGAATAAAATCGGCGGAAAATCCGGAGGTAATGATGAAAAAACACGTTAAGTTTAACGGTAAAATATTGATGATCGGCTGCGGTTCGGTGGCGCAGTGCGCGGTCCCGATCGTCCTGCAGTTGATCGATGTTCCGGCCAAGAACATCACTATCATGGATTTTACCGATAACCGCCAGCGGGTCAAGGAGCCGATGAAGAAGGGCGTTAAATATGTTTTTGACCGGGTCACGGAGAAGAACTATAAGAAACTGCTGGCCAAATACGTTGGCCCGGGCGACCTGATCATCGATCTCGCTTGGAACATCGACTGCCGCGCTATCACTACCTGGTGCCGGGAGAACGAGATCCTCTATGTTAACACTTCCGTTGAAGAGTGGGATCCTTACAAGGACGAACAGCGCAACGACCCGACCAAATACACCCTCTACGCCCGGCATATGGAGATCAGAAAGATGCTGGAAGGGTGGGGCGATAACCGCGGAGTTTCGATGGTCGTTGACCACGGTGCCAACCCCGGGCTTGTTTCGCACTTTACCAAGTACGCGCTGATCGATCTGGCTAAAAAGATCATCGCCGAGAAGCCGAAAGATAAGCGGGTCCCGGAATTAAAAGATCATATCGCGGCAAAGAACTTTGCCAAACTGGCTCAACTGACCGGGACCAAGGTCATCCACATCTCCGAACGTGATACCCAGATCACCGACCAGCCGAAACAGGTCAACGAGTTCGTTAACACCTGGAGCATCGAAGGTTTTTTCGAGGAAGGGGTCGCTCCGGCCGAACTCGGGTGGGGGACGCACGAGAAATACGTGCCGGAAGGGGCTTTCTTCCACGAGACCGGCCCGCGCAACCAGATCTGCCTGCGGACGCTCGGGATGAGGACCTGGGTCCGTTCCTGGGTGCCGTGCGGCGAAACGACCGGCATGGTAGTGCGCCACGGCGAAGCGTTCAGCATCTCCGACCGGCTGACGGTCTGGGAAGGGGACAAAGCCGTTTACCGCCCGACCGTTCATTACGCTTATTGCCCGTCGGATTGCGCCATCAACTCACTGCACGAACTGGAGATGCGCCAGTTCAAGATGCAGGAGAAACAGCGGATCATGAGCGACGAGATCATCGACGGCCGGGACGAGTTGGGAGTGCTACTAATGGGGCATGATTTTAAGGCGTGGTGGTGTGGCAGCCTGCTCGACATTCACACTTCCCGCAAACTCGTTCCGCACCAGCAGGCGACGACGATGCAGGTGGCGATCTCGGTTGTGGCCGCCTCGATCTGGATGATCAAGAACCCGCGGCGCGGTTTTCTCCTGCCGGACGATCTTGATCACGAAGAGATCTTGAGGATATCAATGCCGTACATCAAACCGTTCGTCTCCAAAGCGGTCGACTGGACGCCGCTCAAAAATCTAAATAATAAATTCACGAAATATGACATGGCCGTTCCCAAAGAGGAAGATGTCTGGCAGTTCACGACCTTCCTGGTGAAAAGTTGAACTTAAAAGCGCTGGCCAAGAAGCACGGCACGCCGCTGCTGGTCATTGACCACGATATCATCCGGCGGAATTATTTGCGTTTTCGCAAGCAGATCCCCCGGGTCGGGGTCTATTTCGCCATCAAGGCGAATTCCGAGCCGCAGATCATCAGCTCCCTTTACCCGCTCGACGCCGGCTACGACGTTGCCTCTCTCCAGGAATTCCTGACCGTCCTTGCCAATGTCCCGCAAAAGGACCTGCGCGGCAAGAAACTTAACAAGTTCATCTGGGACAAGATCATCGTGGCCAACACGATCAAGCCGGTCGACACCCTGAAACGCCTGGCCAATTTCAATACCCTGATGACCTTTGACAATCCGGACGAGCTGGCCAAGATCAAGAAATATTGCCCGGACGCCGGCTTGATCTGCCGGCTCAAAGTGCAGAATGTCGGTTCGATGGTCGAGCTCTCCAGCAAGTTTGGGGTGGAGCCGGGGGACGCGCCGAACCTGATCGAGCAGGCGCTGAAAATGGGCCTCTCCGTTGAAGGGTTGAGCTTTCACGTCGGCAGCCAGTGCAACAACATCGACAATTACATTACCGCCCTGGAAGCTTCGGCCAATATTTTTGCCGAGGTCCAGCGCCGCGGCCACAAACTGCGCATCCTCAATATCGGCGGCGGCTTCCCGGTCCCCTATGATGAAACGGCGACCGATTTCCGCAAACTGGCCGCCAAGCTCCGCCGGGAACTGGACCGGCTATTTCCGCCGGAAGTCGAAGTGGTGGCCGAACCGGGACGTTTCCTGGTCGCGACCGCCGCCTCCCTGGTCGTCAGTATCGTCGGTAAGTCTTTCCGCGACGGCAAGATGGTTTATTACATCGATGATGGCGTCTATGGCACTCTCTCCGGAGTCGTCTTTGACCATTGCCCGTACCATTTCAATGCTTTCCGGGGCGGGGAGAAGAAGTTGAGCGCCGTGGTCGGCCCGACCTGCGACGCTTTTGACACCGTCTCGACCTCGGAGAACCTGCCTGATCTGGCGATCGGCGAGCTGTTGTACGTCAAGAACACCGGCGCTTATACCAACGCCTCCGCGACCAACTTCAACGGCTTCCCCAAGGCGAAGATCCTCAACTTGAATGCCTGATTTTCTCCCGGTCAAACGAGGCCGACCGCTCGATATCATCCTGGTCACCGGCGACGCCTATGTTGACCACCCCAGTTTCGGTTCGGTCCTGATCGCCCGCTATTTAGAGTCGAAAGGATTTAGCGTCGGTCTGATCGCCCAGCCGGACTGGACCAAAGATGATGATTTTCTTGAGCTGGGACCGCCCCGGCTCTTCTTTGGCGTTGCCGCCGGAAACCTCGACTCGATGGTCGCTAATTATACTGCCGGCAAGAAGGTGCGCCGCAACGACATGTATTCCCCGGATAACGAGGCTGGCCACCGGCCCGATCGGGCGACGATCGTTTATACCAACAAACTGAAAGCCTTGTTCCCCGGGGTGCCGGTCGTCCTGGGCGGGGTAGAGGCTAGCCTGCGCCGCTTTGCTCATTATGACTATTGGGATGATAAGGTTAGACGTCCTCTCTTGTTTGACGCGAAGGCTGACTATCTGGTCTATGGGATGGCTGAAAAAGGAATTTTAAGGATAGCAGAAAATGTAGCGGCGACCTTTAGGTCGCCAAAAAATGGCGGTCTAAAGACCGCCGCTACTATTCCCAACGGATCAATCATTGCCAAAGACATCTCCGCATACAAAGACGCGCTGATCCTGCCGTCGTACGAAGAAGTTGCGGCGGATAAAAAGAAGTATGCCGAGGCGTTCAAGCTGTTCTACACCGAAGGGCGGAAGAAGCATCCGCGGACGATCATCCAGCCGTGCCAGGGGCGCTACCTGGGCGTCTTTCCGCCGGAGAACCTGACGCCGGCCGAGTTAGACGGCTTGTTCGAACTGCCGTTCGTCCGGGCCCCTCATCCGATGTACGGGAAGAAACAAATTCCGGCCTGGGGTTTTGTCCGTTTCTCAACGCTTTCCCATCGCGGTTGTTTCGGCGGCTGTTCATTCTGCGCCATCTCCCAGCACCAGGGTAAATATATCACCAGCCGCTCGCTCGCTTCGATCAAAAAGGAGATCAAAGAGAAGATCGTCCCGCAAGCTGATTTTACCGGGAATATTCTCGATGTTGGCGGCCCGACCGCCAATATGTACGGGATGGTTTGCCGCCGCGCGGGGGGCTGTACCCGGGCTAGTTGCATCTATCCGGCCGTTTGTCCGGACCTGGACGCTTCCTTAAAACCATCGCTCCAGCTCTTGCGGGAGGTCAGGGGATTGCCCGGAGTGAAACGTTTATTTATTGGCTCCGGGATCAGATATGACCTGGCCTTGCGCGATGATGAATATCTGGATGAATTGGTCCGGCATCACGTCGGCGGGCAGTTGAGCATTGCTCCGGAGCATATCTGCGAAGAGGTCCTTTTAATGATGGGGAAACCGAAGGCGGATAAGTTCCTGGAATTCAAAGAGAAGTTCGAGAAGTTAAGCAAGCAACACGGCAAAAAGCAATTCTTGGTCCCATATTTTATCTCTTCACATCCGGGGAGTACGCTGGCGCATGCTTTGGAGCTGGCGTTGTTCCTGAAAAAAGAGGGGATCAAGATCGAACAGGTGCAAAACTTTACCCCGACCCCGATGACCGTCTCGACCTGCATGTATTATACCGGCCTTGATCCCTTCTCCGGCAAGCCAGTCCATGTGCCGAAGGGAGAGGAGCGGAGCTTCCAGAAAGCTCTCCTCCAGCCGTATCTGAAGAGTAATTTCCGTTTAGTAGCTAAGGCTTTGAAGCTGTTGGGCAAAACTGATTTATTGAAGAAGTTAACAGCTTAGTGGGTGGCGCTTCCCTCATCCGACTTGCCGAATTGACGCACCTTCTCCCAGAGGGAGAAGGTGTTTCGCAAGGCGACATACCCTCTCCCGCTGGGAGAGGGTGAGAAAGTTAAGCGGATCGGGTGAGGGTTTGAAAGACCCACTAAGTGCTTGAAATTTGCTCCGATATTTTATAAGATTACAGGTGAGGTGATTAGTATGGCAAAGCCAAAGAAGAAAGCGATCAAGAAAGTTGTTAAAAAAGTAAAGAAAGGCAAAAAGCCGAAGAAAGTGTTGCTGCGCAAAAAGGCGGTCAAGAAGATCAAGGTTCAAGCCGCCCCCAAGGAGAAAGTCATCGGTAAGATCGACCATTATTTTGACAAAATCTCCGTTGCCGCTATTAAGGTCAAAGGGCCGTTCAAAGTTGGCGACATTATCCATATCAAAGGGCATACGACAGATTTTGTCCAGAAGATCGCTTCTATGCAGATCAACCACCGGGAAGTTGAGAAGGTCAAGCGGGGCGACGATGTCGGCCTCAAGGTCCGCGAGCATGTCCGCGACCATGATCTCGTTTATCTGGCGGGGAAAGAATCGGCTGCCAGGTTGTCCCCGGTGACGATGGCGCAGGCCCAGCCGGTGGCCGTTGAGCCAAGGCCCTTGGCGGGCCAGAAACCAAAAGCGCTCTATCAAACCTCGATCTTTAACGCCGAGAAATCACTGACCCGTCCGGTCGTCAAGCCGGTTCCCCAGCCGTCGGCCGCTCCGCCGCCGCCAGCCGCGCCCCATCCGGCGCCGGAGAAGAAAAAGAACGACCCATATTCCGGTACTAAGTTCTTTAACTTTTGATCGGGAGAAAAAACCCTCTAAACCGGAAGATATCTTTAAGGAAGGGGAATTTATTTTTCGGGCAGGCAACCGTTAACGATCGGCAGTAAAGCGGCTGATTCAAATGGTTTGGCGATAAAAGCGCTTGCGCCTTTAGTCATTGCTTCCTCTGCCCGATCAGTTGCGGCTTCCCCGCTCATGACAATTACGTTCGTTCCGGGATAGTTTTGTTTAATAATTTCCAGTAAACCAAGCCCATTGATCTCCTCTCCCATGTCGACATCGGTTATAACCAGGTCAAAATGTTTTTGAGCTAAGAGAGCCAAGGCTTCGGTCGGATTCGCGGCCCCCGTGACCGTGTGGCCTTTTTTCCTTAATACGCCGCTGGCCGTTCCGCGACAAACGGGCTCATCGTCAACTACCAGGATATTGGCCAGATAAGGCGGGGTGCTTTTTGTCGGGTAAACAGCTTCTGTTTCGATGTCCGCTTTGCTTTGTTTTATAATCGATTGGAGTTGTTTCAATAGTTGAGTCAACCTTGTGCCGGCGGCTTTGATATCAGTGAGGTCTTTAATAATAGTTTCTGTGGTAGCGCAGCCGGCTTTAACATCCTCGAGTAAGAATCCCGCGACACACATAATCGACAGAGAATTATTCGCGTCATGGAGAACTTTTCTGACTGCCGGGGCTACTGACTCCAGGGTAATCGGCTCGGCCGCTTTGTTTGCGGGCTTAGTTGATTGCGGAGGCCGCCTCCAGGCCGGTTTTGGCTGTCTATCCGCTATTTTTGGCCGATATAAACGGCTGATAAATGTCATTTTGATCCATTGCTCCTGCTTATCTAGTATCGCCGGGTCGACTTGAAAATTTCACCCATTTAGGTTATAATAATAATGTACGGTGGGGAGGGAAGTTTAACGGATGAGAATGTCGCAGGTCCTGGTGCCGACACTGCGGGAGGACCCGAAAGAGGCGGAGGTCGTTTCCCACAAGTTGATGCTTCGGGGGGGCTATATCCGCAAGCTGGCCGCCGGAGTTTACACGTTTTTACCCCTTGGTTTCCGCGTCCTTAACAAAGTTACCAACATAATCCGGGCAGAGCTGAACCGCGCCGGAGCCCAGGAAGTCCTGATGCCGACCCTTTTGCCGGCCGAATTGTGGCAGGAGACCGGCCGCTGGGGGATCTACGGCAAGGAACTTTTCAGGATCAAAGACCGCCACGACCGTGAATTTTGCCTGGGCCCGACCCATGAGGAGGTCATCACCGACCTGGTCCGGACCGTGGTCCGCTCCTACAAACAACTGCCCGTTAATCTCTTCCAGATCCAGACCAAATTTCGCGACGAGATCAGGCCCCGTTTCGGCCTGATGCGCGGCCGTGAATTTATGATGAAAGACGCCTATTCTTTCCATACCAGCGAAGAATCGCTGGATAAAGAATACCAGAATATGTATGACACCTATTGCCGGATATTTGACCGGATGGGACTTAAATACCGGGTGGTGGAAGCCGATTCCGGGCTGATCGGCGGCGGCTATTCCCAGGAATTTATGGTCCTGGCCGAGACCGGCGAGGAAGAGATCTTCCATTGTTCACATTGCGACTATTCCGCCAGCCGCGATTCGGCCGGCGTTGGGGAATATAAACTTCAAACTTCAAACCTCAAACTTCAAACTATTGAATCGGTCCACACCCCCAATGTTCGCACGGTTGAAGAAGTGAGCGCTTTCCTCAAGATCAGCCCGGCGCAAATGATCAAAACGCTTATTTATGAAACGGACAAGGGGCCGCTCGCGGCGCTGGTCCGTGGCGACCACGCCATCAACGAAGCGAAACTGAAAAAGGTTGCCGGGGTTGAAGACCTCCGCCTGGCCAAGGCTGAAACGATCAAGGCTGTGACCGGCGCGCCGGTCGGGTTTGCCGGGCCGGTCGGCCTCAAAGGGGTCAAGATCGTGGCCGATCGGGCGGTAGAACTGATCGCCGACGGCGCTTCCGGGGCGAATAAAGAAGATCATCATGTCACCCATATCGCCTACGGGCGCGACTATAAAGCCGATCTGACCGGCGACATCCGTTACGCGGTCAAGGCGGATAAATGCCCGCGCTGCGCGGCGGGGGCGTTCGAATCGTCCCGCGGCATAGAAGTCGGGCATATCTTCAAGCTCGGGACGAAATATTCGGCCAAAATGAACTGCACCTATCTTGACGAGGGGAACCAGGAAAAAGTGATGATCATGGGGTGTTACGGGATCGGCGTCAGCCGGACGGCGGCGGCGGCGATCGAGCAGAACCACGACAAAGATGGGATCATCTGGCCGGCCCCGCTGGCTCCGTTCGTTGGAGCGATCATTCCGGCTAATGTCACGGATAAGGAGCAGGTGGAGACTGCGGAACAGCTTTATAAGCAAGCTTTGCAGGCCGGACTGGACGTTATCATCGACGACCGGGACGAGCGGATGGGGGTTAAATTAAAAGATATGGACCTGATCGGCCTCCCGTTCAAGATCATCATTGGCAAAGCGCTCAAAGAGGGGAAAGTTGAAACGAAAGTGCGGCGGAGCGGGGCGACTGAACTCCTCCCCGTGGCCGAAGCGGTCGGCTGGCTCAAGCGCCAGATAGAGGGGAAGAAATGAAGGAAGCTTGCGGCGTTTTTGGGATCTACTCTTTTAACGGCGACAATTTGGCCAAGTCGGTTTATTACGGCCTCTACGCCTTGCAGCATCGCGGCCAGGAAGCAGCGGGCATTTTTGCTTCGGATGGTAAAACTTTTAACGGGCGGGTGGGGATGGGGTTGGTCAACATGGTTTTCAATGAAGAGAATATCAAGGATATCACCGGCCATATCGCCCTCGGTCATGTCCGTTATTCCACCACCGGTTCTTCCGTGGTGGCGAACGCCCAACCGATCGTGGTCGAATCAAAATTCGGGCCGATCGCCCTGGCCCATAACGGGAACCTGGTCAATACCGACCAGCTCCGGTCCGAACTGCCTAATTATCCCTTTAAGAGCACGACCGATTCGGAAGTGATCGCCGCCCTGATCGCCAACTCTCCGGAGAAAGAATTCGAACCGGCCCTGACCGCTGTCCTGAAAAAGTGCCGCGGCGCTTTTTCCTTGGTGATCATGACCCGGGACAAGTTGATCGGCGTGCGCGACCAGCACGGGATCAGGCCGCTGTCGATCGGCCGGATGAAGAACTCGTACGTTATCGCCTCGGAAACTTGCGCCCTGGACGTGGTCGGAGCGGAGTTTGTCCGCGAAGTGACCAATGGCGAAATAGTCGTGATCGACGGGGACGGCCTGCAGTCAATGACCTGGAGCCTGGGAGAAAAAGAATCGCTCTGTATCTTTGAGTTCATTTATTTCGCCCGCCCGGACAGTTTGCTGGCCGGGCGGAGCTTCCACGACGTCCGCGTCCATCTGGGAAAATATCTGGCGAAGGAACACCCGGCCACGGCGGAAATGGTCATTGCCGTCCCTGATTCCGGCATCCCGGCCGCGATCGGTTTTGCTTCGGAAGCCGGGACCCCATTTTCAGAGGGATTGATCAAGAACCGCTACATTGGCCGGACTTTTATCCAGCCGACGCAGAGCATGCGCGAGATCGGGGTCAAAGTTAAACTCAATCCGATCCGCGATGCTATCCGCGGCCGGAAGATCGTGGTGATGGATGATTCGATCGTCCGGGGAACGACTTCTCGCCAGATCGTTAAGTTGTTGAAAGAGCAAGGGGCGCGGGAGGTCCATTTCCGGGTCTCCTCGCCGCCGATCATTTCACCCTGTTATTATGGAATTGATACGCCGAACCGGACAGAATTGATCGCCGCCAACCTGTCGGTCGAAGGGATCAGGAAATATCTGGAGGCCGATAGTCTGGGCTATTTAAGCTTGAAGAGCCTGGTCAAGGCGGTCAATATCCCGAAAGAAAGGTTATGCCTAGCCTGCCTGAACGGGGAATATCCCATTAAGCAACCGGAACGATTGGAAAGTCTCGACTTTTTCTTGAAATGACCAAGGAGGTGACTGGGGATGCCCGAAGAATGTTTTCCGAAATGCCAGAAGTGTGATAAGGGGGTACTGGTGCCGCTGTCCGATTTTAGCAACAACGCGGTCGCCATCAAGTACAAGGCGTGGGCTTGCACCGATAAGGAGTGCCGGTTCTTTATCGTCCTGCGCGGTGGCGACGTCTATTACGGTACAGCGACGGCCGACGCGGCCAGATAGTCTTCCGACGCTCTGCGAGCGACGGGGGATAAAACGAGGTGACGAATGATAACTTATAAACAAGCCGGTGTCGATATCGAGGCCGGTTACGAAGTGGTCCGCCGGATCAAAAAGATGGCTAAGGGGATCGGCCTGTTCGGCGGCCTCTATCCCTTGGGCAAACAGTATCTGATCGGCGCGACCGACGGTGTCGGGACCAAGCTGAAGATCGCTTTCGCGCTGAACAAGCACCACACGATCGGTATCGACCTGGTCGCGATGAACGTTGATGATGTAGTGGCGATGGGCGGCAAACCGCTTTTTTTCCTGGATTATATTGCCGTCCATAAAGTTGAACCTAATCAGGTGGAAAAGATCATCAAAGGGATAGTCGAGGGGTGCCGGTTGGCCGGTGTCCAATTGGTCGGCGGGGAAACAGCCGAGCTCTCGGATATGTACCAAAAAGGGGAATACGACCTGGCCGGGTTTGCCGTTGGGATCGTTGACCGCGATAAGGTGATCAACGGAGCTAAGATCAAGGAAGGGGATAAGATCATCGGCCTGGCCTCTTCCGGCCTCCATAGCAACGGGTACACTCTGGCCCGCAAGGTGATCTTCGGCCAGGGACAGATCAAGCCGAAGGAGAAGCTCGAAGGGTTCAGCAAGCCGATCGGCGAAGAACTGCTGACCCCGACCCGGATCTACACCCCGTTGATCCTGGAATTGATCAAGAGGTTCAAGCTCAAGGGGATCTCCCACATTACCGGCGGCGGCATCCCGGAAAACTTAAGCCGGATCATCCCGCCGATGAGGCAGGCGGTCATCGAGCTTAATTCCTGGCCGATCCCGAAGATCTTCAAGCTCATCCAGCGGATGGGGGAGGTCGACCATGAAGAGATGTACAAGACCTTTAATATGGGGATCGGCATGATCCTGGTGGTCGATGCCAAGGATGAAAAGCGGCTGCTGCAGTTCCTCGCCAGGAAAAAAGAGGTCGCCTATATTATCGGTGAGATTGGCAAGGGGAATCGCGAGGTTATTATCATTTGATCAAGCTGGCTGTTTTGATCTCCGGCCGCGGGTCCAATCTGCAGGCGATCATTGACGCCTGCGCGGGGGGGAAGATACCGGCCACGGTAGCGGTCGTGATCTCGAATGATCCCGCGGCTCCGGGCTTGGAACGGGCGAAGAAACACAATATTCCGACAGTGGTCATCGATAACCGTAATTTCCAGGATAAGCATACTTATGAGCTGGAGATCGTTAAGGTCTTGCAGGCGCACAAAGTTGACCTGGTTTGCTTGGCCGGTTATATGCGGATCGTCGGCCAGGTCTTGCTGGACCATTTCCGCGGGAAGATCGTCAACATCCACCCGTCGCTTTTGCCGTCGTTTCCCGGTCTCCATGCCCAAAAGCAGGCCCTGGAACATGGCGTGACGGTCACCGGCTGTACTGTCCACTTTGTCGATGAAGGGTGCGATACCGGCCCGATCATCATCCAGTCGGCGGTCCCGGTCAAGGAAGATGATACCGAAGAAACATTGTCGGCCAGGATACTGGAACAGGAGCATCACATTTACCCGTTGGCGATCGAATTTATTGCTAAAGACAAGTTGAAAATAGAAGGCCGGAGAGTAAAATTAAAGCAGATGTAGGGACGGGGCTTGTCCCCGTCCGCAATGAATCGGGTGGAAACCAGCGACTAAACGTCGCGGTTTCCAAGTAATGTAGGGACAGGGTTAATCCCTGTCCGGGACCCGGCGGACAACCACAAGGGTTGTCCCTACATTAGAAAGGATGTCGAAATGAAAAAGAAGACTAGCAAGGAAAAAAAACCGACGACGAAAAACAAAAAATACGCCCTGATCTCCGTTTACGATAAGGCCGGGCTGGCCGGTTTCGCTAAAGAACTGAAAGGACTCGGTTTTGAGATCATCTCGTCCGGCGGGACGGCTAAATTCCTCAAGAAATCCGGTTTTAAGGTGACCGAGGTTGCCAAGATCACCAAATATCCGCAGATGCTCGACGGCCGGGTCAAGACCTTGCATCCGCTGATCCACGGCGGCATTTTGGCCGACCGGCGCAACAAAGCCCATCTAAAAGAGCTAAAAAAATTCAAGATCACCCCGTTCGAGATTGTTGTCTGCAACCTTTATCCGTTCGAAGAAGTGACCGCCAGGAAAAGCTTTACCCACGACGAAGCGATCGAGAATATCGACATTGGCGGCCCGGCCATGGTCCGGGCCGCGGCCAAGAACCACCAAAACGTGGCGGTGGTCGTTGACCCGGGTGATTATGTTGAGATCATTAAAGAGCTAAAAGCGGCGGGGTCGGTCCCGCTGGCCACCCGCGAGCGCCTGGCCTTCAAGGCGTTCAAGCATACCGCCCAATACGACACCCTGATCTCCCGGTACTTCTCGGCCCGGCTCGAGGGACAGGAGGAATTCCCGGTCGAGATAGACATTATGCTGGAGAAGATCCAGGGTCTGCGTTACGGGGAGAACCCGCATCAGAAAGCGGCTTTCTATCGGGAACGGGGAGCGCAGGGTGAGGGGCGCATCACCGAAGCCAAACAGCTCCACGGCAAGGAACTATCGTTCAACAACATCGTTGACATGGACGCCGCCTGGAACTGTACTAACTATTTCGCCGATCCGGCCATAACCATCGTTAAGCATAATAATCCGTGCGGCGTGGCCAAAGGGGAGACACTGGTCGAAGCTTACCAGCGTGCCCTGGCCTGCGACCCGGTTTCCGCCTTCGGCGGGATCATCGCCGCCAACCGGCGGGTCGATGAAGTGACGGCTAAGGAGGTCGCCGCGCTTTTTGTCGAAGTGATCATCGCCCCTTCCTATACGCCCAAGGCGCTGGATATCCTGAAAACAAAACCGAACCTCCGCATCATGGAGATGGGTGAGAAGTCGATCAATAAGCCTTTTAAGGGGTTGGATTACAAGCGGGTCAGCGGCGGGTTGCTCGTTCAGGAACCAGACCTAGCCCAGCTCGGCATTAACGAGATCAAAGTGGTGACGAAACGCGAACCGACCATGGCGGAGATGGAAGATCTCTTCTTTGCCTGGGGGGTTGCCAAGTATGTCAAATCAAACACCATTGTTTACGTCAAGGATGGAAAGACCGTCGGTATCGGCGCCGGCCAGATGAGCCGGATCGACGCGGCCGAGATCGGCGTCAAGAAATCAGGCGGCAAGGTCAAAGATTCGGTTCTGGCCTCAGACGCTTTCTTTCCGTTCAGTGATGTTGTAGAATTGGCGGCGAAAGAGGGGATCACGGCGATCATCCAGCCGGGCGGCAGTAAGCGCGACCAGGAGTCGATCGACAAAGCGAACGAAGCGGGGATCGCGATGGTCTTTACCGGACGAAGGCATTTTAGGCACTAAAGGAGGGCAAAAATGAACATCAAACATCCAACATCAAACTTCCAAACAAATATCAATCAACAATGCCCAATATCCAAACTTATTTTTATTTGCCTTTTGGCTTTTGCCTTTTGTTTTGAAGTTGGAGGTTTGAGGTTGGAAGTTAATGCGGCCTATGCAGTCGATATGCCGACAACTACCACCGTGACTGCCTCGACCGGCGGCCCGACTCAGCTGCAATCCAACATCGGCGGCCTGACCATCGGCTATATCAAGGTCGGTTCGGCTGAGGTGGGGACCCTCGGCTGGCACCCGGATTTTAAATTCGGTCCATGGGGACTGGGGGCGGACGTCAACCTGGGGTTGGGGGACAACAAACCGGCTAATTATGAGAATGCCGTGTTGCGCTATGTTGAATATGACGACTCCAAAAGAGGCTTGAGATACGGTCTCCTGGCTGGCGTGACGGTCGGACATGGCTTGGTCATGAACAATTACACGACGCGAGCTGGCAGCAACCAGGGGATGATCAACAACGAGCAAATGGGTTATCACGGGTACGTTGACCTGGACAAATATGTCGTGAGCGGCATGATGACCCGGTCAAATATTTATATGGCGAGAGTAGAAGAGCGGATCAATCCTCTACTAAAGCTGGGGCAATATTACATTAACGACTCGACCGGACGAACGATCGCCCAAACCGGCGGAACACCAAAAAGCTTCCCGCCGGTCGCCGCGATCGGCGCCGATGCCACCATGCCGCTGCCGGCTAACTTTCAAGCTTACGCCGAAGCCGGGCAACTCATCAATCATGGCGGCGGACTTTCGGCCGGCCTGTCCTGGGCTTACGATCTAATGGTTGCCAACGCCTCTTTTTCGGCGGAGTACCGGATGATGGACAAGGCCTTTGTCCCTGGTTATTTCGGTGTCGACTATGAGAACAACCCGGTCGATCTGGCGTCCGCCGAGGCGACCAACTCACCAAAGAACGGTTACCTGGCCAAATTGGGGGTCAACGCTCTGGGCCTAGCTTCGTTAAACGCCGCTTATGAAAGCTATAATGACAGTAATTCAACGCTGACCGCTGATCTGACCGCGAAACTGGGTGAACAGATTAGCGCCAGAGGTTACTATAAACAACCGAACTTTGTTGATTTCCGCTCGATCACTCTGGAGCAGGGAGCGATCCTCGGAGCCGATGTGGCCTATAAACTCAATCAGAATACCAGCCTGGTGGCGCATTATTTCAAAGCTTATAACCCGGCCAAGGGGTTAGTTGAATCAACGCAGTATTACGAGATCGCGCTTAGCCTGTAAATAGTGCTTGAGCGCCTAAGGCGAAACCAGTACCTGCGCCGGGTCTGTGGCCTGTTATTGGTCCTGGCGCTCTACCAGCTCTTTGTTCTTAGCGACCCCTTGGTGGTCGATTACCACGAGTACACCGACCTGGCCAGGCATATCGTGGCCGGGCAGGGTTATATTAGCTCCGGTTTTTTTAGGGTCATGATCGCGCCGTCGGCTTTTCTCCAGCCTGTTTATACTTACCTGTTAGCCGGCGCGATCTTTGTTTTTAATTCGTTGAGCTGGGCCTTTTTTGTTATCCGTCTGCTGCAAATTATCATGTTGCTGGGCCTGTGGGCCGTGGTCTACAGGATCACGCGCGAACTTTATGGTGAGCTCTCCGCCCAGGTGTCAGCTTTCCTGCTGGCGCTTTATTGGCCGCTCATTACCCTGACCGGATTTGTTTGGGATACCATGCTCTTTTGCCTGCTCGTAGCGCTGATCGTCCACCTGGCCTTAACCTATTCGAACCGGTCGTATAAAGAAGCGGCCTGGCTCGGTCTGGTTTTTGGCGTGACCGTCTTGACCAACGCGGTGGTTTTAGCTTTCGTGGCCTTATTACTCGTCTCTTGGCTGGTCAAGTACCGCGCTGATGTGACTAAACTAGTGGTCGTAATGCTGGTAATGGTCTCGGTCATACTCCCTTGGTCTGTCCGCAATAGCCTGGTCTTTCGCTCTTTTGTCCCGTTGCGGACCGGTTTTTGGTTCAATGTCTACCTGGGCAATAATCCTGATGCCACCGGGACGATTTATTTGCGGCATAAGGGCCTCATCCCTAGGAACCCCGACGATGGCATTACTTTCCATTTCGCGCCGCTCTCCCGCGAGATCTCTTACCTGAATGAGCAGCAGCTGGACCAATATCTTAAACCGAAAGCCCTCTCTTTTATTTTGTCGGATATTCCCCGCTGGTTGAACTTAACTGCCCGCAAGGTCTATTACTTCTGGTGGTTCAACCCGTACGAAGAGAACAACTTGTTCTGGATGATGGAATACGCCTTCATCTTATTTGGCGCGGCCTTTGGGGTGTATTTCTCCTGGCGGGAGAGACGGAGGATAACGGTCTTGATTTTGGCTCTGGTCGCCTTTACAGTGGTCTACGGGCTGACCGGGCCGTTCTTTAACTGGAAATACCGGGCGCCGCTGGAGCCCCTCCTGATCATCCTGGCGGGTTATGGGCTGGTCAGGCTCGCCGGACTTTGGCCCGGCCGGTCAGGTCAATGAGCTAGCATTGAGCTTGCGGATTTAGCGATTAGTCAGTAAATCGCCCACAGCGGCTCTTGAATCATCGTCTAATTTGGCGATGAGCGCGTTCAACACCGGTTTGAGAGCGGGGAGGTTCGCGTCTTTGTCTCCCTTCCAGGGAAAAGTCAGGACAAAGCTGATGAAACTGTCCCGGTTAACGACCAGCCGTCGTTTAGCGGGAGTTGGTTGCTCCTCGCTCGTTTTCTTTTCCTGCGGAGGGACCAACTCGATTCCAATTGTGAAGTAATTCCCCTCCGACGAATTGACCTGGAAAACATGATCATCACTGCCCAAAGATCGAACTTGAGGCAGATCTGACGCCGGCGTCTGCTCTGCCTTTTCCTTAGGCGGGAAGAAAGATATTTCATCATAATTGTTCAGGACCGTTTTCAAGCCGCGTTCAACGGTTGTGTCAGCCAGAGCCGCCAGAGTTGTCAGATCTCCGGCCAGAGCCTGACGGTCCTGGAGCGCCGGTTGGGTAGCCTCTCGATTATAAGAACGAAGATAGGCGGTTAACAACGCCTCAAATTCATGAGGATTGACGACACGCTCAAACAAACCCTGATTTTGACTGGCGACGAGAACCCTCCCCCGGTTGATTTTTGCCAGTAGGGTGCGCTGTCGGGTGATCGCCTGGGTATCCGCGGGGCTGGCGTTGGCTAATCTCTTCAGCTCATTTATCCAGGGGTTTATAACTAGAGTGATGAATGTATCCTCCCGGCCGCGATCGCGCATTTGGAAAAGTAATGAATATATATCTGACGCTACTCCCGCAAAAGCATATGTCTCGGCCGACCCTAAGAAATTTTGAAGTTCCGCTTTCAGGTTTTTGTCTTCCAGGGCAATATTTTCCAGGCGAAGCATAGCGTCTTCTTTTATCAAGACAACTCCGTGGTCAAGCTGTTCCGCCAGGCCGAAGGAGACTAATTGTTCCGCATAGCCGAAGTAAAGGCGCTTGTAATAATCAAACGACTCAATGATCAGATTGGCTAACGGAACAAATTCCGCTCTGTTTAATCCGGGCAGGGGCTGGAGGATGGAGCTGTTGTCGTTAGAATTTAAGACCCGATCCTTCAAATCGATTATCTTCTGATATTCCCATTGGACAGCAAAAAGAGCTTTGACTTTATTAAGTAATTCCCTTTTATTTTCCGGCGTGGCGGGAGCTGTCATTGAACGAATGATCTCTTGAGATATTGCTCGGGATGTTTTTGCGTGTTTTCCCGATTCTTGGTCCAGTAATAAGGCAACTTTTCCAATGTCCATACCAAGTGCAGTGAATAAGTAGGTGATTGTATCAGGTGTGATAGAATGATCGACGCTCCGTGTCGGGGCCAGGACCAGTCTAATGGCGTCTTTATGTTCCTTCGGCAGCCAATCGATTTTTTCCAATCGCTGAACGGCATCCTTGTGCCGTAAAACTACATCATAGTTGAGCGGTTCGGCCAGGTCTAGCGCGACCGCTTCTAATATGTAATCGCCGGAACGAAGCCGATCGTAAAAGGCGGTATTGTCGGCCATGGTTTTCAATAAGACCAGCGCTTTTTCAGGCGGGAGCCTGAAATCGCTGTCCGGCACGAAGAACAGCTGGGAAAATTCTTTAAATTTAATCAGCAGTTGCTGGCTGATCCGCTGGTCATTCGGCAAGGCTTGCGCCTTATCTATCAGCTCAACAAGTTCTTTGTAAAAATTGGTTAAATTTGAGATTATTCGTTCCGGCTGAAGAGGAAGTATTAAGCTTAAATCGAGCGTCAGATAATCGGCGAGCGGCTTGCCGCGCCACTGATTATTGGGGGTTTGATACGTATCATATAACCGTTTGAGGAAATCAACTGATGGGGATGCCGCCGGGCTTCTGGTCAGCAGTCCCTCCGCGTCTCGGTTGAAAAAACCGAAAGCAAACAAACGTTGCCACGGGTCAGATCTGTATCGCCTGAAAATATAGTCCTCTACTTCGCTTTTGGCGGTGCCGCTCAATCCGAGATTGCATAGTTCAAGGGGGAAATGAACCCGCCATTTATGGATCAGCGCCCAATGCCGATCTTTTTCCCGATCGGAGAATTCTGATGTTAACACGACATCGAGCTTACATAATCTTTTTGCCGCCGCTTTTTCTTCCGCTTCGCTTTGAAATCTTTGAGCAATTATTCTTTTTGCTTCAGTTGTCAGTTGTTGGAGTAAAGCTCTTCCTTCAACAGCGTGGGGCAGCGCAGTCGGCTTAACTGCCGATCCAGGCCTGCCGCTGGGGGCTGTTCCTAGCCAAATTGCCGGGCTTCCCGGTTGTAAGCTGCCGGCATCGGAGAACGACGTTTGGCGGCTCAAGACGACCGGTTTTCCCCCTTGATAAAAAGTGTTGCGGGAAGCGCCTCCGCCAAATGGGGGATTAGGGTCTTTTTCCCCAGGGACAACTGCCTTGGCATTGTTTTTCCCTTGATTGACTTCACTCTCATGAAACATAAATTCGGATGTCGATCCCCTGCCAACCAGCGCCGCCACATAATACATCGGGTCGAGTAAATTACCCCGGACCGCGCTAAGCGGCATCCAGGTCGAATAATCCCCTAATAAAACCTGTTGGGTCTTAGTGTTATAAATTGCCACGTCATCGTGATCGGGATTATTAACAACAACATTGTTATCATTTCCATATCTTGAAAACAGGAGGCGATTGTGCGGCCCCAGGATATTGGGGAAACGGAGGATTAAGCCGATGGCGAGCAAGGCCCTGGTAACGCATTGCTGGCCGCCGGCATTAATGCTTATCCTTCGTCCGTTAATAGTTACTTCCCTTAAAGTAGAAACTAAATTAGTCGCGTCAGGGTCATAAACTGCTTTGGAGCGAATGATCCCTTTTAAACGCTGTTTTTTATCATCTAGGCTCAATTTCGGGTCATTCGCGGTCGGTTCAAATTCTTTGACCCAGCGTTCGAGTTCGTTCCGCAGATCGGGCAGTGTCGCCCGGCTGTCCGGCATTAGATAGACCTTGTCCTGCATCCGCTGAAACCAGTAGTGGCTCGCCAACATAAACGAAAGAAAATCGTGAGTAGTGATAGTCGCTTTATGGTCCAGATATTTCCCCACCCAGTCCCGGCCAACCTCCGCCAGCGATTCAAACTGCCGGCGCGCTTCCGCTCGCTGGGCCGGCGAAAGCGGATTTGGAACAAGGGCAGGGGCTGTCGCGTTATTTTCTTGGGCCGGTGTGATGGTTTCGAAAGCCTGCTGGTCTCTTATAAGAATTGTCCTGACCGGTCCCGGCCGGAATCGAGTCGCGGCCTCGTTCGGACCGAATCCCTCGTCTGCCAGATGAACGGCAGCTTCTTTTGGCAAAGAGGGCGGTTCTTTTTTGTTTGATATCGGAGGAAGGGAGCGAAAGATCAGATCGGCGATCTCTTTCACCCCGAGAACGTTTTTAGGCTTATTTAACGGCTGTTTTAACAGATCTTCCGCTGGCGGCGGGTTGGGTAAGCTGATCGCTCCATGAAGTTGCCAATGCTCGGCGGTTTTTGTTTTGATTGGCCTTTGAGAACTCCAAATGCCGGCTAAAGCCGCAAGATGGACTCCGGCGGAGAAAACCAAGGCGCGAGTAAAACGGGAATTAATAGAGTTAATCCCTCTCATGAAATTCCAGCCAGATAGGGCTCGCAAAAATCGCGGATCAGAATATAGTTTTCAACATAACTTGAGGTAATGGCTTCCGGCGGCTCTTTGAAACGAAAAACCTGTTTTATGTTTCTTGCCTGCAGATCTTTTTCCAGATTATAGATCCAGGAAGCGGCTTTGCCCCAGTTGTTCTCTTGGTTCATTGCCTGGGTCACGATCTGGATCTCGATCGGCAGGCTCTCATGCTCGCCGACCAGCTTGATCCCGCGCCATTCCCCTTTTTTAGGGCCGCCCTCTTTGAACCGGAATATCCTGTTGTTTTTAACCAGGCAGCGCATGACGGCCTCCATGGCTTCATTTGTTTCACAGATGATCTTGATGCCCAGGATATCTTTGAGGCCGTCAAAACTATATTCTCTGCGTACTTCGACCTTGTTCCAGAGGCTATAGGGCGATTTGACCCTGAATTTCATGATCAGTTCTTGACTGTCGGCCGCCAGCTCTTTTTGCAAGTAGCCAAACAACTTCCTGGTGTACAGGCTTAAGAATATTTTGGCGTCGGCATAACTCATCTTGATCCGGGCAAAGACTTTTTGATTGATTGCCGCATATTTTTCCGGCTGGCTCAAGCGCAGGAACTGGTCCCGGAAGTCATCGGCCAGAAAGACGAGGGACATTCTTTCCGCCAGCGGCGCATAGAGATAGCGTATTTCGCCAAAGATTGGAGCTGTAAAATCTTGAGCTTGCCGGGCTTCGTTCAACTTGTGTAAAAAGAATAACAGCAGTGCCTGCGGATTTTGAGATCTTTTTACCAGTTCCGCCATTTTTTTAGCCAGATAGTTTTCATCTTTCATCATCTCCAAACCGTCGAAAGAAAAACCGCCGAGCAGGTCCTGATATTCCCTGATCCTGGCGTAAACCGGCTCGCTGCGTTCGCCCAAAAATTCGCCGTTGCTTTGACGGAACAGCTCGTGCGCTGCTTCGGCTGGCCGGTCCATGAAGAGCGCCGCGATGATCGCCTGGACATTGCCGCCGATATCGGACATCTTTTGCATGCGGTAGATCAGGGTGTCCCGATTGGTCGGGCCCTGACGGGAGGCCAGTTCAAAAGCTTTTTCCAACACCGTGGCGTTCAAGCTCTTTTCGTCCAGAAGTTTGTCTATCCTCGATTTGACCGCCGAACTAAAGATCTGCTTATAATCGACTTCTCCAGGCTTGATCTCGATGTTTTGTCCGGTTATGATACCCGAAACGAGGCTCATGAATTCTTGCCGGCCGGACTGCTCGCGAAATGAAATGGCTGCCCGGGAGAGGTCCCTGGCGGTAACGGTTTTGCTTAAATGGTAATGTTCGATCTTGTCCAGAGGCACGGCGCGATAGTCCTGCAGGATAATGCCCTGACTGATGAGAGCAAGGCGCAGGTGGATATTGGCTCTCTCATCTTTGAACGAACCGGCCAGGGCACGGATGCCCGAGGCGATTTGGTGGCGGCCAAGGAAGGCAACCGAAAATAACCGGGTGGCTATCGGGGATATCCTTCTCTGCACGAATGTTGCTCTGGTAATTTCAGCCATAAATCTCTTTTATTTATCGTCAAATTAGCCGGGGAATTTCAAGAAAAGAGGATTCAGCCTCGCAGTATCCTAATGCCTTTGGTGGCATCAACGACTTTCGAGGGGACGCCCGAACGCACGCGGCCGGGGAGGATAAGATCGATCCCGGGCAGGTTCTTTTTGACTGCTTGAGCCGTCAGGGCCGGTCTGCTGCCGCTTTTGTTGGCCGAGGTGGCTACGATCGGACCGGCCTTTTTTATCAGTTCCAACGCTACTTTGTGGTCAGGTATACGCAGGCCGACTTTATTGGTGCCCCCGGTTATGATTTTTGGGACGACCTTGGTTTTTTTGACGACTAGGGTGAGGGGGCCGGGCCATTCCCTTTTAGCTAGTTCCAGGGCCTGTTGGTTGAACCTCCCCAGCTTTTTTGCCTGGTCGATCGACGCGACCAGAACCTGGAGTGGTTTGTTTTTGGGGCGGTTTTTGATCTTGAATATCTGTTCGATCGCTCCGCGCTGTTTTAGGGCGGCGCCGAGCCCAAAGACCGTTTCGGTCGGGAAGGCGACGACTTCCCCGGCCTTTAAGGCTTTGACGGCTGCCGCAATAGCTTTTTTATTCACGCTAACGAGTATATCATAACTTGGTCTCCCGGCGCTTTGGCCGGGGTCATCCCGCTCCGGTGAAAATTACCCGAAATTTCACCCGAGACCGTTGGATAATAAGATATGGCTGGTAATGGCATAGCTGGAATCTCCTGGGCGCGGCAACATGCCCAAGCGATGTATCGCAAATTGAGTAATGGCGCCGGGGGCGTCCAACGGGTCGATCGGGGTCTGTTGCCTTATCTCAACCCTGACCATCCGTTACTACTCGAGATGGAAGGACGGATGCCGGGGACCTATCGCCATTCGATCATCGTCGGCAGCCTGGCCGCGATCGCCACCGCTCATATTGGAGGGGATACGGACCTGGCTCGGGCGATCGGTTACAATCATGATACCGGTAAATTACGCGATCCTGAATTATTTGGCGAGGCGAAGGCGGGGGATAGGGCCAGCTTGAGCGCGATAGACACGGAAGCAAAACTTAGGACGATCCTCGATCATCCTCTGGCTTCGCGGGAATATGCTGAAGATCATGGTTTGCCGGAAGAAATGCGGGTTTTATTGCCTCAGCATCACGGGGATGGTTTTTCTAGGGTAAGGTTGAGCGAAGATCTGTCAGCCAGGCTGCCGATAGGCGCGCGCCGTTATCCCGGCCCCCGGCCGGCAACCAAAGAGATAGCGCTAGTTATGTATGCTGATTGCCTGCAAGCTTGCGTCGACGGGCTAATGCGCAAGACAGGCTGGCCGGCAGAGCCGTCTGCTGAACATCTGCGGGGAATAGTTGACACGATCGGGGAGGAGTTGCAGGCGGCGGACCAGCTGGCCAACAGCACTTTGACCGGCAGCGAATTAAACATCGCCGCGGAGAGATTTACTACCTGGTTATTCCGGTTCTATCATCGCCTTGATGTCACCGGCACGCCCCAGGGTGAAGGCCCGCTCAATGATGAACGGCTGACTTTTCCGTCCTCACGCCGCTAAAGATACGCTCCAGCCCGCTATAATCCTTGCTGATCTCAAAACGAGGGTAACTTTTCTTGGCGAGCTCCTTGATCAGGCCCGCCTGGCCGAAGCCGAACTCGAAGATCAGGTGATTAGGAGCTTTGTTCAAGAGCTTACGAATATAATCTAAGCCGTCTTTGCCTCCGTCCAGTGCTCCTCGCGGTTCCCAATCTTTTACTTCCGGCTGCAAACGGTCGATCTCGGCGGATGGGATATAGGGCGGGTTGGAGACGATGATCTCGACCGGCTCCGGCAGCGGCTCGAACATATCCCCCTGGCGAAAATCAATCCACCCTTCAAGCTGATAGCGGCGCGCGTTCCGCCGGGCGACCGCTAAGGCTTCCGCTGACGAATCGCAGGCGATGATCTTTGCCCCCGGCAGCTGTTTGGCCAGGGCGATCGCGATGCAACCGGAACCGGTGCCGAGGTCGGCGATCGTGAGTTGTGGATCGTGGTTCGCTTGTCCCGAGCGAAGTCGAGGGATGGATTGTGGTTCGTGATTCGTGGCTCGTAAAACTGCCTCCACGAGCAGTTCTGTTTCTGGCCGGGGGATCAGGACATTGCGGTCAACATAGAAATCTAATCCCATAAAAGGTTGATAACCAACGATATAGGCGGTCGGCTCGTGTTTCAACCGCCGTTCCAGTAGCGGCACGAACGCCGACAACTGCTGGGGTGCCAGATCGAGGTCGTTCCGGGAAATAAGTTCGGTCCGGCTAAAACCGAGAGCGTGGGCGAGCAAGATCTCCGCTTCGATCTGCGGATCGGCGATCCCGGCTGTTTTCAGCTCACTGACCGCGCGGGCGAGCAGGGCGTCGAGCCTCATTCCACCTTGGCTAATTTGGCCGCCCGGTCGGCAGTGGCTAAAGCGTCGATCAGTTCATTCAGATCGCCGTCGAGAACTTCGGCCAGGCGGTGGGTAGTAAACCCGACCCGGTGATCGGTGATCCGGTTCTGGGGGAAATTATAGGTCCGGATCTTTTCCGAACGGTCACCGGTCCCGACCATGATCCGTCGGGAAGATTCGCGGGTCTTGCGCAATCGTTCCTCTTCCACTTCATAGATCCGGGAGCGGAGGAGTTTCATCGCTTTGACCCGGTTCTGGAGCTGGGAGCGTTCTTCCCGGCATTCCACGACCGTCCCGGTGGGGATATGGATAATGCGCACGGCCGACGATACTTTATTGACGTTCTGGCCGCCGGCGCCGCCGGCGCGAAAAGCTTCGAAGGTCAGGTCGTTCTCGTTAATGTGGATATCGACTTCCTCAACTTCCGGCAAGACCGCGACGGTGGCCGCCGAAGTATGGATCCGGCCGCTCGCTTCGGTCTTGGGGACCCGCTGGACGCGATGGGTGCCGCTTTCGAACTTTAACCGGCTGTAAGCGCCCTGGCCGATGATGTTGACGACCGCTTCTTTATAACCGCCGAGGCCGGTCGGATCAGCTTCGATGATCTCGGTCTTCCAGCCCTGGCGTTCCGCGTAGCGGAGATACATCCGGAAGAGGTCGCCGGCAAAAAGCGCGGCTTCGTCGCCGCCGGTCCCGGCCCGGACCTCCATGATGATGTTCTTGTCGTCCATCGGGTCTTTCGGCATCAAGAGGACCTCCAGCTCGCGGGTGAGGGTGGTCTTTTGCTCTTTCAGCTCTTCCAGCTCGACCGCGGCTAACTCCCGCATCCCTTCTTCTTCCATCATCCCTTCGGTGTCGTCGATCTCCCGGAGGACGCTTTTGTAGGTGCGATAGAGGTCGACGATCGCCTTGAGGCTGCTAAGCTCTTTGGCGTATTCCGTGAATTTGGCCCGGTCGTTGATCACCGTGGCCGAGCTGAGCTGCTTTTCCAGCTCGAGGTATCTTTTTTCGACGTTAGCTAATTTGTCAGTGAGCATGATGAGCGGGGGGTAGGCGGCTACTTCTTGGGAGCGGTCTTTTTGGCGACAGCTTTTCCGCCGAAGGCGGATCCGCTTTTGGCGGGCTTTTTCTTGACCGGCTTTTTGGCGCGGGCGGTGACGCCGGCATATTTTTTCTGGAACTTCTGGACGCGGCCTTCGGCATCAAGCATCTTCTCCTTGCCGGTAAAGAGCGGGTGGCAGGCCGAGCAGATGTCGACGCGGAGGTTCTGCTTGGTCGAACCTATCTCGTAGGCGGCGCCGCAGGCGCAGGTCGCCGTGGTCTGGAAATATTTAGGATGAATGCCTTCCTTCATAACATTATGATTTTATCACAGGGCCGCCGCTTTGCCAAGCCCCGACTTTACGCCGGGGCAAGCCCTTCTTCCAGGCCCCGCCGGTATTCGTACTCTTCGCGCAGATATTGCCCGAGCCAGGGGCGGCAGCCGGGGAGGGCTTTGAGCAGGCGATATATCCCCATAGCCAGGGGGTTCATTCCCAGGAATAGTTTGATCGTCAGGTTGGGGTGTTTCCGGTAGAAAAGCGCGGCGGATCGCCCCGTTTCGAACTTGCGCTGCAGCATTCCTTCAGTGGAGACCGGATGATGGTGATGGTTGACCGCGGTGGGGAGATAATAGAGCGGGACTTTCATCAAGTGGAGGCGATAACCAAGTTCGATATCTTCCCAACCGTAACCCTGGAACTGTTCATCGAATAACCCGGCGTCAACGATGATGCTTTTTTTGAGCGAAAGGTTGCCGGTCAGGAAATATGACCAAGCGAGCTTTTGGCGGGAGCGGAGGCGCGCTTTGATATACGGTTGGCCGTCTGGGTTGATCGTCAACCCTTCAAAAGAAGCCCGGGGTTCTTTGGCTTGAGCTAGTAGATGTTCCTGGAGCAGTTTCGGATCGGCTACCATGTCAGCATCGGTCAGGAAGATGATCTCACCGGCCGCTTTTTTAATTCCCAGGTTCCGGGCGGCCGTTTTACCCTTGTTTTCGACCCGGACGTAATTAAAGCGGCAGGTCGGCTTCAATGCCTCGACCATAATGTCCGTCCCGTCATTGGATGAGCTGTCGATCAGTTGGACCTCGTAAAACTCTGGAGAGAGGGTTTGGTGGAAGAGGGACTCCAGCGTCTTTTTCAAGACGTCCCGCTGGTTATAGGTGCCGATAATAACGCTTATCTTCATGCCCTTGTCACCGCCTGGATTGAATCATAAGTGATTTTGACCAGGCGTTCAAGTTCCGGGCGGGTAATGCTTAAGGGGGGCATCAGGATGATGACGTCGCCGAGCGGGCGGAGGATGGCACCGCGCCGCCGGGCCTCGAGAGTGACCCGGTGGCCGATCCGCTGGTTGGCGGCATAACCACCCAGTTCGATCCCAACCATCAGCCCGAGCTGTCTGATCTCGACCACATGATCGAGTTTGTAGAAATCCAGTAGAGCATTTTCTAAATATTTGATCGAGCGGTTGACCTGGTCAAGGACCCGATCCTTTGCGAATAACCGGAGGGAAGCGAGGGCGGCGGCGCAACCGAGCGGGTTGCCGGTGAATGTGTGCCCGTGGAAAAACGTTTTGTTCTCCGCTGGCTCTCCCAGAAAAGCTTGGAAGATCCGATCGGTCGTCAAGGTCGCGGCCACCGGCAGATAACCGCCCGTCAATCCCTTGGCGACGCACATCAGATCGGGCGAGACCTTGGCATGTTCGCAGGCGAACATCTGGCCGGTCCGGCCAAAACCGGTCGCCACTTCGTCAACTATTAGCAGAACATTATATCTGGTGCAGAGCCGCCGGACCGCTTTCAGATAACCTGGCGGCATTAAAAGCATCCCGGCCGCTCCCTGGACCAGCGGCTCGACGACCATGGCGGAGATCTCCCGGTGCCGTTTTTTCAGGAGCGTTTCCAACTGGGGAATGTTCCCTGGCGTGACCTTGAATGATTTGAAGAGGAGGGGCTTATAGATCTTATGAAAGAGGTCGATCCCGCCGACCGACACCGCCCCGACCGTATCGCCATGATAGGCATTGACTAGAGTGATGAATTTTGTTTTTAGTTTCTGGCCGGTCTGCTGTTGGTACTGGAAGGCGATCTTCAGCGCGATCTCGACCGCGGTTGACCCGTCATCCGAATAGAATACTTTGCTTAATCCCTTTGGCGCTATTTTAATTAATTCTCGGGCCAGCTCGATCGCCGGGACATTCCCCAGACCGAGCAGGGTGGAGTGGGCGACCTTATCGAGTTGGGCCTTTATGGCGTCGTTGATCGCCTTGTTCCGGTGGCCATGGACGGTTACCCAGAGCGAAGAGACGCCGTCGAGATATTTATTCCCGTCGGTGTCAAAAAGATAGGCCCCGTCACCCCGTTCGATGATGAGCTGGTCGTGGGCCTGCCAATCTTTCATCTGGGTGAAAGGGTGCCAGAGACATTGTTTGTCTTGTTGGAGCAGGGTTCTCGTCCGCTTTTTCATCGCTCCAGTATATCACTGGCGATTGATTAACGGCAATAATTTGTCTATAATCCGGTTATTCTATGGGGGGAGCAATAATTGAAATTAGCTGAATCACTCCGGACCGGTTTCAGTTTTGGCCTGACCTCGGGGATAATCACCACCCTGGGCTTGATGGTCGGGTTGCAGGCCGGGACCCATTCCCGCCTGGCCGTCATCGGCGGGGTGCTGACCATCGCCATCGCTGACGCTTTTTCCGACGCCCTGGGCATCCATGTTGCCGAGGAGGCGGAGATCAAGCATACGCCCGCCGAGATCTGGGCTTCGACTTTGTTTACTTTCGTGTCTAAATTTATTGTAGCCATGAGTTTTATCGTCCCAGTCTTGCTGGCGCCGCTCGAACAGGCGGTTTTGATCAGTGTGATCTATGGCCTGGCCCTGCTGGCACTTTTCAGTTATTTTCTGGCCAGGCTGGAGAAAAGCGCTCCCTGGCATGTTATTTTGGAACATGTCTTTATCGCCGCGGTCGTCATTTTCCTGGCCCACTATGTCGGCGATTGGGTAAGATCGGTCTTTGTCTAACCGGTTAAGGTTCGTTTTAATAGTCGGCCTCGGCCTCTTTGCCGTTTGCTTGCTGGCGAATACCTTTAACGTCCCTTTTGAGCGGGACGAAGGGCATTACGCTTACGGCGCCTGGATCATGACCCAGGGACTGGTCCCCTATGTCGATACTTTGGAGCAGAAACCGCCGCTGATCTATTTCCCTTATTTCCTGGCCGGACTGATCAACCCCGACGCCTACTGGCCCCCCCGGCTGGTTGCCGGGCTCTTTCTCTTTTTTACGCTCTGGTTATTATGGTTGACGGTGAAAAAGGAATATGGGGAGAGGGCCGGCTGGCTGACCGTATATTTCGCTTTGCCGATGATCCTGTTCCCTCGTCTCTGCCCATTTGCCGCTAACAGCGAACGTTTCCTGATCCTCCCGTTGATCGGGACACTGGCTATCTACGTGCTGAACCGGGAAAACTCTAACCGTTGGCACTGGTTCTGGGCCGGAGCCACTGCCGCGGCCGCGGTCCTTTTTAAACAGATCGCTTTGCCGATGGTCGCTTTCATCATTATTTACTGGTTATTCGAAGAACGCGCCCGGCGGAAAGATAAAGGGGAGGCCTGGCGAAAGTTCGCCTGGGCGGTAGCCGGCGGAGCGTTGATCTCTGCCGTGACGCTTGGTTATTTTTTCCTCCGGGGCGGTTTCCCCGGTTTCTGGGAAGGGACGGTGGTCTATAACCGTTATTACGCCATGTCCTACGGCGGGGTAACGTTCTTTTGGCTGGCCTCTTTCTTGAAAATGTTCCTGGCCAATTGGCCGCTCTTGTTCGTTCTCCTCTTCTGGTTCGTGCTCAAGCGTCCGCCGCGCTGGATATTTTATATAACCCTGCTGATCATTGGTTGGCTCCCTTTTTACAACACCCCCTATGGCCATTACTACATCATATTGATGCCGGTCTGGGCGATCATTTCCGCGGTGGCGCTCGATTCATTCCTGGCCTGCGTCAAGCGGCCGGCCCTCATGATCATTATTCCAGCGCTGGTGATCGGCTCGATGCTTTGGCCGGTGGCGGGATATTACTTTATGCCGGGACCGCGGATCGTGACGGCCCTCTATAGCCCGGCCAACCCATTTCTCGAGGCGCCGCTGGCCGCCAAGCGGGCGGCGGCGCTGACCGCGCCGGGTGATTATCTCTTTGTGGCGGGCTCGGAATCGGAGATATACTTTTATGCCAAGCGGTTATGTCCCACCCGGTTAGTTGGGATGTACGGCCTGATGATGGATTCGCCCCAAGCGGCCGATTATCAGCGCGAGATGATCGCGGAGCTGGAGCGGCGCCAACCCAAGGTCATAATATTCGTCCGGTCGCCGCTTAGCTGGCTGATCTTACCCACCAGCCCGAGGTTGATCAACAGGTATTTATTTAAACTGCTGAAAGAAAAGTACCTTTTAGTCGGCGGCAGTCTGAGGCAGGGGTCGAAGGTGGAGTGGGTCGAACCATTGCGCCAGGATGAGATCGGGAAATGCACGCTCCTCTTGTGCCTTAGGAAAAAATGATTCTATTGAATGTCTGCTGCGCGCCGTGTGCCTTGCCGTTGATCGAGGCGGCTGACCAGCCGGCCCTCTTTTTCTACGGGCCGAACATTTATCCCCGGGAAGAATATGATAAACGCTTAAAAGAGACGGAGAAAATCGCCCAATTGTACCAGCTTGAACTGTTGGTCGGCGCCTATGACCACGAGGCCTGGTTGGCATATGTCACCGGTCAATTGCCGGACCGGCCGGAAAGTTATCCGGAGAATAGCGCGCGCTGCCAAGCCTGTTTCAAATTCCGCCTGGCGGGGACGGCGCTGTTTGCTAAAGCGAACGGATTCGATCGTTTTGCCACGACCTTAAGCGTCAGCCGCTTTAAAGATGTCAGTTTTATCAACCGGCATGGTGCGGAGTTGGCCGCGGAGTTTGGTTTGCGGTATGAGCAATTGTCTCTTAACCCCCACGCGGCCCATCGCCGGGGGATGGCACTGTCCCGGGAACACAATATCTACCGGCAAAAATATTGCGGGTGTGAGTTTAGTTTGCCCCATTAAGCCGCCCTCACCTCCCTCATCTAATGACCTTGAGGCTTGTGACCTTCTCCCAGGGGGAGAAGGGTTTTTAGGCAAAGTAAAGAAAGAAGTATACGATGGGTTTGATTAAATAATCGAAAACCCCTCTCCCTCTGGGAGAGGGGGGACACTTTGCTTAAGCGGGTGAGGGAGAAGGAATCAGTTCCACGGTATTTGGGCGATCACCGGCAAGCCGGATAATTCTTCGATCATCTCCGCGTTGCTCTTTTCCGACAGCTCTTTTCTCCGGAATCCGTTGATGACTATCCCCATGATTGGGACCTTTCTTTGCCGGAGCGCTTCCACGGTCAGCAAGGTGTGATTGATCGTGCCGAGACCGGCCCGGGCGACGATGATCGCCGGCAAACCCATTATTTTGATCAGGTCGGCGACCGTTAAATTTCTGGTGAGCGGGACGAGGACGCCGCCAACCCCTTCCACCAAAAGCAGGTCATGGCGGAGGCTTAATTCTTTATAGGCGGCCAGGACCTTGTTCAGGTCGATCTTCTTCTTGGCCAGTTTGGCGGAGGGATAGGGGGCGAGTGGTCGTTTCAACTCGATCGGGTTGATCAATTCGATCGGATCGGCCAGCTTCAACTCTTTCTTTAACCGCCGGGCGTCATTTTCGGCGCGCGGGCCGCAGGCGATCGGCTTCATCACCCCAACGTTAATTCCTTCGGCCAGAAAGTGTTTGGCCAGCAGGGCGGTTACGTACGTTTTGCCGACGCCGGTATCAGTTCCCGTAATGAAGAGGCCAGGCATACGATATCCTCCTTTTTGTGGACTGCGGAGATGGTTATCCTTAAACGACTTTGGTCCTGGGGGACGGTCGGGGGCCGGATGGCGGAAACAAAAATACTTCTCTCTAACAACTTCCGAGATATTTCCATGGTTTTGGTCGAGTCGCCGATGATTATGGGGATGATTGGGATCTCATCGGAACCTGAGGTTGTAGCGGCGACCTTCAGGTCGCCATTATATGGCGGTCTAAAGACCGCCGCTACTTTTTCTCTTAGGAACCGCGAATTCATTCGCAGGTTCCTGAGCAACTCCGGCTCTTGCTCAATGATCTTCAAGGCTTCGAGCGAGGTGGCGCAGGCGGCGGGGGGGAGGGCGGTCGTGTAAATAAAACTGCGTGCTTTGTTGCGCAGGTAGTTGATCAGTTCGGCACTGCCGGCGACAAAACCGCCAACGCTGCCGACCGCCTTGGAGAGCGTTCCCATAACGATATCGACTTGGCCCTTGAGCCCAAAATGTTCTTCCAGACCTCGTCCGGTCTGGCCGATCGTCCCGGTGGCGTGAGCTTCATCGATCATCGTTAAGGCGTCATACTTCCTGGCTAGGGCGACGATCTCCGGCAGAGGAGCGAGATCGCCATCCATGCTGAAAACAGAATCGGTGACGATCAGCCTCTTTTTGAATTTGGCGGAACGTTTTAAAATGGCTTCCAGCGCCGCCGGGTCGTTGTGCCGATAGACTTGAAGCTTGGCTTTCGTCAGCTTGCAGGCATCGATGATGCTGGCGTGGTCGAGGCGGTCGATAATAACTGTGTCGTTTTCGTCAACCAGAGAAGAAATTGCTCCTAGGTTGGCCATATAACCGGTCGGGAAGACGATCGCGGCCGCGCGTCCTTTGAAATTGGCGATCTTTCTTTCCAACTCCTCCTGAAGCGGCGAGTTGCCGCTGACCAAGCGTGACGCACCGGCGCCAAAACCATATTTGGCAATGGCGGCAATGGCGGCCGCTTTAACCCGGGGATGTTGAGAGAGTCCCAGATAATCGTTAGAGCAGAAGACTAACGTGGCCGGGCCTATTTGTTTTAATTGCCGATAGAGACCGTCTTTTTTCAACCGAGCAAGTTCTTTCTTGATGAAGTCGGGCATCAGTTCCGCTCGATCTCCAGGCCGAGGTCGGCGATCATTTTCAAATCTCTATCCGGGGCTTGTCCCTTGGTCGTCAGGTAATCGCCGATCAGGGTCACGTTCGCTCCGGCGATAAACATCAGCGGCTGCAGTTCGCCGAGGGCTTTTTCCCGCCCGCCAAAAACACCAATGTCCTGGGTTGGTAAAATAAATCGATAGGTTGCGATTAGCTTCAAGACTTCAAACGGGGTCAGCGGCTGATAATTCTTGGCGGCCGGGGTCCCTTCAACCGGGTTTAAAATGTTGATCGGTACCGATTGGACCCCAAGCGCTTTGAGGGCGAAAGCAAGCTCGACCCTTTGTTCTAGTGTTTCGCTAAGGCCAAATATCCCTCCGGAGCAAACTTCCAGGCCGGCTTCCTGGGCAAACTTAATTGTTTTAACCCGATCCCCATAGGAATGGGTCGTGCACATCTTGGGAAAATAACTTTCCGCGGTCTCTAGATTGTGATGCAGGCGTTTAAGCCCGGCTTCTTTTAGCTTAATGATCTGTTCGAGGTCCAGAGTTCCCAGCGAAACGCAGCGGTTAAGTTTTGTTTCTTTGGCCAGGGTGGTCAGGGCGGAGCCGATCATTGATAATTCCTCGTCCGTGTGGATCGTCTTGCCGGAGGTGACGAAAGAAAAACAGGTGGCCGACTGGCCCCTTTCAGCGTTTTTTCCCGCTGTCACCAATTCTTTTTCGCTCATTAATGGATAAACTGAACAAGCGGTCTGATGATGGGCGGACTGGGCGCAGAAGCTGCAGTTTTCCGAACAGCGGCCGGACTTGGCGTTAACGATCCCGCAAAGCTTGACCTTGTTGCCATGAAAGTGCCGCCTGATCCTTTCTGCCGCCGAGAGGAGGGGGAAAAGTTCGGAGTCGGGAGCATTGATCAGTACCAGCGCTTCCGCTTGATTGACACCGGTTTCGGCGATGGCTTTGGCCGCTAATCCTTGATAAATCATTAAATAAATTATACCATATTAATATGGACCTCGTTTTTTTGCACGGCTTTGCGACAACCCCCGAGATCTGGCCCGGCGGCGGCCCTCATTTACACTTTGACGACTTCGAGCGGGAAGCGGAGCGGGTAGGCAAAGGGCTAGGAAAAAGAACGAATCTGGTGGGCTGGTCGATGGGCGGGATGGTTGCGCTGCTCGTCGCGGCCAGGTATCCCGAAAAGATTGGAAAACTTGTCCTCGTTTCGACGACGCCGAAATTCATCGCGGACGGCGCTTTCCCTGCCGGCCTGCCGCTGGCGCTGCTGCGGCGGCTGGAAAAGCGGATTAAGGCCGAAGGGATCAGGGCGTTCCATTCACTGGTCTTCCCGGACGGACACAGTACCGGTTTGGCTGATCTGACGGTCGAGCAGGCGTTGCAGGAACTGGCGGCGCTTGAAAAAGTCGATCTGCGCGGTCTTCTCCCTTCAGTCAAAGCGCCGACCTTGATAATCCACGGCGCCAAAGATGAAATTTGCCTGCCCGGCGCCGCTCAATATATGAACGAACAGATCGCCGGCAGTGAACTGGTGCTGATGGCGGAGGTGGGGCATGCGCCGTTGATCGAAGTGCCCGAAAGGTTCAATGAACTATTATGCTGGCTAAACGACTGATCAGCGCCAATTTCTCCCGCAGCGCGCGGGATTATGACGAACACGCCGTGCTGCAAAAAGAGATGGCTGACCGCTTGTTCTCTCTACTGCCCGAGACGGAACCGGAGAGGATCCTCGACATCGGCTGCGGTACCGGCTATTTGGCGGCGCGCTTAGCGCATGATTTTCCGCAAGCGACGGTGCTGGGGCTCGACCTGGCCCCGGGGATGATCGAGGTCGCGCGACAGAAACATCGTTTTGATAATTTATCTTTTATTGTTGGCGACGGCGAGTCGTTAACCTTGCCCGGACGCTCTTTTGACCTGGTCGTCTCCAACGCCTCACTGCAGTGGATGGCGCCGGAGAAAGTCTTTGGGGAGGTTAGCAAGGTTTTAGCGCCGGGCGGGTCGTTCCTCTTTTCAACCTTTGGACCGCAAACCTTGAGCGAGCTGAAAGCGATCGGTCTGCGGGTCAATGCTTTCCTCTCGCTTGATGAACTGCGCGCCCTGGCCGGCCAATATTTTAACCAGATCAAGTTTGAGGCGGAGATGCATAAGCTTTCTTTCGCGGGGCCGCGGGAATTGCACGCCTATTTGAAAGGTTTGGGGGCGCAGAGTACGGGGCAGGCGGGGGGAGAGGCAAGCGTTTTCCGGTCATTGCGGAACAAAAGAGAGCTCCAGGCGACCTTTGAGGCTTTGTTTGCCTTTTGCCGCGATCTGACCTATTATTATCCGTCATGCAGGTGAAATTTGGTCAGGCGGAAATGATCGAACGGGCGCGCAAGCTTTTTGTGGTCTGCTGTTTAGTCGTCAGCTTGGCCGGAGCGGTGCCGGCCGAGACCCAGGAGGCCTATCCCAGGAGCCGGTTGGCGGAATTTGATATCACTTTCTGGCAAACCGTCCCCCTGGCGGTCTTTTGGAGCTACGCGGTCGCCTCGCAAATGTCCCAGGGCGGGGAGATCAACTGGTCCCCGGTCATCAGTTGTTCGGCCCTGATCTCGCTGGCCAATGCCGGCTGGCGGGCCAGCCGGGTGGGCAGGTAATTTTCCCCTTGACAAGCCGGCCGGCCTAACCTATAATTATTCTTCAACTTGATGACTATAGTATTAACCGGCTGACGCATCGAGTTATACATCAAAGGCAAAGCGCACTTGATGTGCGCTTTTTTGTTTCTCCCTAGCCCATTTGGATGGGGACGGAGAGCGCGACATAGGACCTTGATAATTGAATATGGTATAGAAGAAGCAGAAATTGATTCTCGCACCGAGAATGATCAAGTTACTGCGGCGCATAGTGGATGCCTTGGCACCAAAAGTCTATGAAGGACGTGATTGGCTGCGATAAGCCCCGGGGAGCTGTCAAAATAGCATTGATCCGGGGATCTCCGAATGGGGAAACCTAATACGGGTCATACCGTATTATCCTTGACGCAAGTCAAGGGTGACAACCCGCTGAACTGAAACATCTAAGTAAGCGGAGGAAAAGAAAGTAACAACGATTCCGGTAGTAGTGGCGAGCGAAACCGGAACAGCCCAAACCAGCCGACACGTCGGCTGGGGTTGCGGGACCGCGCTGTGAGACCCGATGATCTAGCTGAACCGGTCTGGAAAGTCCGGCCAGAGAAGGTGAAAGCCCTGTAAGCGAAAGATCTGAAGGCTCTAGCGGTATCCCAAGTACAACGAGACACGAGAAATCTTGTTGGAATCAGGGAGGACCATCTCCTAAGGCTAAATACTCTTTGGTGACCGATAGTGAACAAGTACCGTGAGGGAAAGGCGAAAAGAACCCAGGAATGGGAGTGAAATAGAACCTGAAACTGTGTGCCTACAAGCAGTTGGAGCCTGGCAGCAATGCCGGGTGACAGCATGCCTATTGAAGAATGAGCCGTCGACTTACAGTCACGCGCAAGCTTAAGGTGTTGAGCCTGAGGCGTAGCGAAAGCGAGTCTGAATAGGGCGATTAGTGCGTGGTTGTAGACCCGAAACCGATAGCGATCTATCCTTGGGCAGGGTGAACTCAGAGTAAAATCTGAGGGAGGCCCGAACCTATTGATGTTGAAAAATCTCAGGATGACCTGAGGATAGCAGTGAAAAGCTAAACGAGCTCGGAGATAGCTGGTTCTCCTCGAAATGGTTTTAGGGCCAGCCTCAAGTTTATCTCGACAGGGGTAGAGTACAGTTTGAACTAGGGTCCCGAAAGGGATTCCAAATTCTCGCTAACTCCGAATACTGTGGAGTAATTGCTTGGGAGTGAGACTACGAGGGATAAGCCTCGTGGTCGAAAGGGAAACAGCCCTGGACCGTCAGCTAAGGTTCCTAAATGTATGCTAAGTGGTAAAGGAAGTAGAGTCGCACAAACAGCCAGGAGGTTGGCTTAGAAGCAGCCACCCTTTAAAGAGTGCGTAACAGCTCACTGGTCGAGCGATTTTGCGCCGAAAACACACGGAGCTAAGCATACTACCGAAGCTACGGATCGTCCCGGATTTATTCGGGATGGTGGTAGAGGAGCGTTCCGTTGTAGGTTGAAGTCGTGTCGCGAGGCACGGTGGACGAACCGGAAGTGAGTATGACGGCATAAGTAACGAAAAGACATGTGGAAATCATGTTCGCCGAAAGTCTAAGGTTTCCTGGGGAAGGCTCGTCCTCCCAGGGTAAGTCGATAACTAAGCTAAGGCCTCAGTAAGAGGCGTAGGTGATGGCAAAACGGTTAATATTCCGTTACCGCCTGTTTTGTTAACCAAGGGGAAGCAGAAGGATAGCTCGCGGCACTTATTGGATTGTGTACCCCAAATTTATTTGGGATTGCGGGTGACTCCACGCTGTCGAGAAAAGCCTTGGGTATTGTGGCAGGCGATCGTACTAAAACCGACACAGGTAGACAGGCTGAGTAAGCCAAGGCGCGCGAGATAACTCTCTCTAAGGAACTAGGCAAAGTGGTCCCGTAACTTCGGGAAAAGGGACGCCCTGGCGCAAGCCAGGGTCTCAGAAACCAGTCTTCCGCGACTGTTTATCAAAAACATAGGTCTCTGCAAACCCGTAAGGGGATGTATAGGGGCTGATGCCTGCCCAGTGCTGGAACGTTAAGGGGTGGCTTGAGATTATATCAAGGGCCTAACCGAAGCGCCAGTGAACGGCGGCCGTAACTATAACGGTCCTAAGGTAGCGAAATTCCTTGTCGGGTAAGTTCCGACCCGCACGAAAGGCATAACGAAGGAAGAACTGTCTCGGAGAGAGGCTCGGTGAAATTGGGATGACCGTGAAGACACGGTTTAACTGCATCAGGACAGAAAGACCCCGTGGAGCTTTACTATACCCTAACTTTGGATTTTGAAGTTGCTTGCGTAGCATAGGTGGGAGACGATGATCCCCTGGTTTTGGCTGGGGGGGAGTCAACAGTGAAATACCACCCTAGTTGCTTTAGAGTTCTAACCCTGGCTGTGCAAGTCGGGAGAAAGAGTTAGGCGGGTAGTTTGACTGGGGCGGTCGCCTCACAAAAGATAACTGAGGCGTTCAAAGGTACCCTCAGCACGGTTGGAAATCGTGCGCCGAGTGTAAACGCATAAGGGTGCTTGACTGCAAGACGTACATGTCGAGCAGGGACGAAAGTCGGAGTTAGTGATCCGGTGGTTCTGAATGGAAGGGCCATCGCTCAACGGATAAAAGCTACCCCGGGGATAACAGGCTGATCTCCTCCAAGAGTTCACATCGACGAGGAGGTTTGGCACCTCGATGTCGGCTCATCGCATCCTGGAGCTGGAGCAGGTTCCAAGGGTTGGGCTGTTCGCCCATTAAAGCGGTACGTGAGCTGGGTTCAGAACGTCGTGAGACAGTTCGGTCCATATCCGGTGCAGTCGCAAGGGAAATTGAGAGGAGTCCTTCCTAGTACGAGAGGACCGGAAGGAACAGACCTCTAGTGTACCAGTTGTGGGGCCAACCTGCAAACGCTGGGTAGCTATGTCTGGACGGGATAAATGCTGAAAGCATCTAAGCATCAAGCCCACCTCAAGATTAGTTTCCCCATCTGGATTCCGCCGCAAGGCGGATGAAGGAGTAAGACCCCTCGCAGATCACGAGGTTGATAGGCTGGAGGTGTAAAGGCAGTAATGCCTGAGCTGACCAGTACTAATCGGTCGAGGACTTGATCTTTTTCAAGGTGCGGGAGTCAACTGCTGCCCCGACATTATGTTGGGGTCTCGAGAAGTGACGCTGTCACAGCGTCGAGATTTCTTCAACCATATTTGATAATTAAATTCCCGGTGACCATGCCGGAGGTGTCCCACCCGTTCCCATTCCGAACACGGCAGTGAAATCCTCCAGGGTCGATGGTACTTCCTTGCTTCGCTTGGAGGGAGAGTAGAACGTTGCCGGGTTAAATCCTCCGGAGTTCCGAAAGGAATGAAGGAGGATTTTTTTTGCCTTGTAATGACGTTTCAGCTCTGATAAAATGAATAAAACAATCGAAAATGTTTTCGGGCGGTTAGCTCATCTGGTAGAGCATGCGACTGATAATCGCAAGGTGACTGGTTCGAGTCCAGTACCGCCCATTTCGCTTATAACCTATAACTTATAGCTGGGTAACGCCGTAATAGTTTTAGCTGTTTCAGGAAATTATGAGAAAAATAATTAATATAGCTATCATCGCGCACGTCGATCACGGCAAAACGACGCTGACCGACCACTTGCTCCGCCAGGGCGGGGCCTTTGGCGAGCGGGAAGAGGTCGGCGAGCTGGTCATGGATTCCAATGAACTGGAGAAAGAGCGCGGGATCACCATTTTCTCCAAGAACTGCTCGATCCAGTACCGGGATTACAAGATCAATATCGTTGATACCCCCGGCCACGCCGATTTCGGTTCCGAGGTCGAGCGCGTCCTGAAGATGGTCGACAGCGTCCTCCTGCTGGTCGACGCCCGCGAAGGTCCCATGCCCCAGACCAAGTTCGTCTTGGCCAAGTCGCTCAAGCTCGGCTTGCGGCCGATCGTCGTCATCAACAAGATCGACAAGAAAGGGCACCGGGCCCTCAAAGTTGTCGACGAGATATTTGACCTGTTCGTCAAGCTGGACGCCAGCGATGAACAGCTCGATTTCCCGATCGTCTACGCTATCTCGCGCGAGGGGATAGCCAAATACAATCTGGAGGACGAGGGGAAGGATTTGACCCCGCTTTTTGAGACTATTCTCCGGCACGTCAAGCCTTTTCCTGACAATAGCGTCGGCCCGCTCCAGCTCCTGGTGACGAACCTTAATTATGACGATTATATCGGCCGCATTGCGATTGGCCGGGTAACCTCCGGCCGCTTGAATAAAGCGGGGAATATTGCCGTCTGCAAACGCGACGGGAGCGTCGTCCCCGGCAAGATCACCAAGCTCAATACCTTTGTTGGCCTGAAGCAGGAAGAGGTTACCGAGGCCGAATGCGGCGATATTGTGGCCGTAGCCGGCATGCCTGACATCACCATTGGCGAAACGATCACCAATGCCGATAATCCGCACCCTTTGCCCCTCTTAACGATCGACGAGCCGACTTTAACGATGGAGTTCCTGGTCAACGATTCTCCTTTTGCCGGCCGGGAAGGTAAATTCGTCACCAACCGGCATCTCCGGGAACGGCTGGATAGGGAGTTGCAAACAAATGTCGGGTTGCGCATCGAGTCGCTGGGCGGAACAGAAGGTTTTAAGGTCTCTGGGCGGGGCGAGCTCCATCTGTCGATCCTCCTGGAGCGGATGCGTCGGGAAGGTTACGAGATCCAGGTCTCCCAACCCAAGGTCATCATGAAAACGATCAACCATGAGCAGATGGAACCGATCGAGCAGGCGATCATCCTGGTGCCGGACGAATATGCCGGCGCGGTCATTGAAAAACTGGGCAAGCGGCGCGGCGAGATGCTGGAGATGCAGAGCAAGAACGGGACGGCGACCCTGACCTATTCCGTGCCGACTCGCGGTTTACTTGGCTTCAGGGCTGAATTTATAATGGACACCAGGGGCGAGGGGATATTGAACCACGCTTTTTCGCGCTACGAGCGCTTCAAGGGAGAGATCAGCAAGCGGCAGAACGGCGTCCTGATCTCGACCAATACCGGGACGACTACCGCCTATGCCCTCGACAATTTGCAGGAGCGGGCCAAGATGTTCGTCGGGCCGGGAGTCAAGGTTTATGAGGGGATGGTCGTCGGCGAGAACGCCCGGCGGATGGACGTGCCAGTCAACCCGACTAAGGAAAAGAAATTGACCAATATGCGCTCGGCCGGGGCCGATATAGCGGCGAAACTGACTCCGGCGATCACCCTTAATTTAGAACAATCGCTGGAATTCATTGCTGAAGACGAGCTGGTCGAGATCACCCCGACGAGCATCCGCCTGCGCAAGAAGTACCTGACCGAGAACGACCGCGAAAAGAACCGCAAGTAATCTGATATAATAAGGCCAATGGGGCCGTAGCTCAGTTGGGAGAGCGCTAGATTTGCATTCTAGAGGCCAGCGGTTCGATCCCGCTCGGCTCCATATTACCCGAAAGGAAAAGTCATGGCAGAGAATTATTTGAGCCCCGAAGCGTTTGAGGAATTAACAGCTAAACTTGCCATCCTGAAAGGGGTCAAGCGGAAAGAGCTGGCCAAGACCGTTGGTGAGGCGCGGGAGGGTGGCGACCTTAAGGAAAATTCAGGGTACCACGAAGCCAAGAAGGAGCAAGGGCTGAACGAGGCTAAGATCCGCGACCTGGAAGAGAAACTAAGCAGCGCGACCGTATTTGACAACAAGAACCAGCCGAAAGACCGGGTCGGCATGGGCTCGAAGGTCAAGATCCGCGACCTCGAGACCGGCAAGGAAGTTGAGTACAAGATTGTCTCGGAAATGGAAGCGGATATTTTTGAGGACAAGATCTCCAACGAATCGCCGCTGGGGAGCGCTCTGGCCGGCAGTAAAGTTGGCGAAGTGGTAGCGGTTGAAGCGCCCCGGGGAATGGTCAAGTACAAGATCCTTAAGATATCTTAACCTCCCGCAGTTCCGTTACCCATTTCCAGTATTTCATCGGGATCATCCGCAGATTGAGTGAAATTTATTTAAATCATAGCAGATAAACAGATGTAGGAAATGATATTACATGGAGGTCTGTTATGCCCATACATAGAATTGGTTTTCATCCTAGAATTCAGTTCCAATTAATAAAGGCGGGAGTTGGCGAACGGCAGTTAGAAAATGTTTCAAAATACCCAACTGTTTTTGGCCGGTTCCATTTAATTACTCCGCACGCTTTGCAGACGCTTGATCGAGACCCCGCCTTATTGCAAAAGTTGAACGATCACTTTGCGAGCAATGGGGCATTAAGCCTAGAACTGGTTAGGGACCTTGAGTCAAAGAAATTGCTCATGGCCGCTTTTGGTGACCCGAGAAATCCTATTTTTTACCGCTTATGCGGCACGAGTCAATCCGAATACTTGGTTTCAAACGAAATGGACCGTGATTTCGCGGAAAACCCAACCTTTGAAGATATTGCTTTATGCATTAAAGGTTTTAGTGGGATTACGATTGAGTCTGCTTCTGAATTAAATCCGGTCCAATTAGCAAATCTTAACCGGATATTGGACCCTGCAACAAAGGCAATTGATCTTATAAAAGGAAGAGGCGTACAAAGAGTATATATCACTGGTGTACACAATAATATGGACATCACTATCATGCAAAGCGGAGTAACTAATGAGCTGACTTTGTATATTCCGGCTTGCGTTCTATCAGAGAAAAGTTCAAATGTTATTACCTTAGTTATCGGGGCATTAGCTTATCCTGGTTGCTGAGCGGCGTCAGGAAGTTTGTGGTACTACAAACCAAATTCCTTCAGCTCCGTAACCCATTTCCAGTACTTCTTGGGTATCATCCGTTTTAAATACTTGATATTTCTCCGTTCCGGAATATATTGCGAGCGGTAAAAAGCGAGCCAGTAGCGCTCGAACTCGTCCGGGGCCTTTGGCAGATCTATCTTTCTGTCGCCCAGAGCCTGCCGGAATATTTCTTTATTTCTCCCAATGAATACCTCGCTATTAAAGACGATCATGACGTTGAACTTAGGGAACCGTTTCATGAAGTGGAGCATGATCAGTTCGGCGGTCTGGTGTTCGATCTGGAATTCACCGTAGAGGACGCGATGCTGGTCAATTGGTTGGAGGCGGATAAAAGCGGTCGCCCGGTACTTTTCCGCTCCGACCGCCCGGGCCAGCTTCATGAACTTCCTAGCTTCCGTCGAGACTTTGCAAAGGACATAGCTGATCCCTTTTTCCTTGGCTTGTTCGATCGCCCGGTCGATGACTGCGTATTTGGCCGGATCGCGGTGGAGGAGGGCCAAAGAAACCTCTCGCCGGAATATCTCCGCTGCTGCCGGATCACCTTTGAGGTTTTTCCAGCCCTCACCCGTCAGCGCTAAATCCACGCACCCTCTCCCAGGGGGAGAGGGTAACTCGCTAGGTGCCCAGAGCGTATCACCTTCTCCCACTGGGAGAAGGTGAGAATCCTCAGCGAGACGGATGAGGGCAGGGCTATTTTTCACGTAAAAAGCTCCAATTGCTTGACTGGCATAATGCTGCTAAAGCTCCCTTGTTTTTTGCCGTTGATCAGGATGAACGGCTTGGCCCGCTTGACGACCACGCCGACGTTTCTCAGCTCATTCAGGTCGGTGAAACGGTGTTCCTGCCGGACCCGCCAGATCCGTTTGGCTGCCGTCGGGCCGACCCCGGGTATCGTCAACAATTGTTTGAAGCCAGCGGTATTGATCTCCAGCGGGAACCGTTCCCGGTGCTTGAGCGCGGCGACCATTTTGGGGTCGAGGTCGAGGCTTAGGTTCGCATCCTGCTGCAGCACGAGATCTTCCAGTTTAAACTCGTAGAAACGCATTAGCCAATCGGCTTGGTAGAGGCGGTGTTCGCGAAGCAGGGGGACTCGTGGTTCGTGGATCGTGGTTCGTTGTTCGTCGGGAGGGACGAAGGCGCTGAAGTAGGCGCGTTTAAGCCCCTTCTTTTTGTAAAGCCAATTCGTAGTTTTCAGGAGTTCCAGGTCGGTCTCCCCCGCTGCGCCGACGACGAACTGGGTCGTTTGTCCGGCTTTTAATAAGCCCTTCTGGATCTGTTTCTGGATGGCATCGATCGGGGCGATCAGATCGAGCATGAAATTCTTTTCCGCGGCGATCAATTTCAGGCGGTCCGGATTCGGGCTTTCCAGATTGACCGACATCCGGTCGGCCAGCTGGGCTCCCCGTTCGATCAGGTCGGGTGAGGAGTGGGGTAGGGCTTTGAGATGGATATAACCACGATACTTATAGTTATAGCGGAGGATCTCGGCGACCCGGATCATCCGCTCCATAGTGTAATTAGAACTCTTTTGGACCCCGGAGCTTAAGAATATCCCTTCGAGATAATTCCGGCGGTAAAGTTCGATGAAGAGCTTGGCCAGCTCTTCCGGCTCAAAGCTGGAACGCTCAAAATCGTTGCTGACCCGGTTGACGCAATACTGGCAGTCGTTCCGGCACGAGTTGGTCATCAGGACTTTTAACAGCGAAACGCAGCGGCCGTCGGGGGTATAGCTGTGGCAGATGCCGGCCGGGGCATGCGAGCCGATGGTGTCGCGCCCGGTCGGGCGGGACGACTTGATCGAGGTCGAAGCGCAAATGTCGTATTTTGCAGCCGCGCCCAGAACTTCTAGTTTCTGTTCAGTGTCCACCGTAATCAACTTCCAACTTCAAACCTCAAACTTCAAAACAAAGGGCAAGTTCCAATTCGGAAATAACAAAATATTTAGTATTTGTGATTTATTTATTGCCATTTGTTTGGATGTTTGAAGTTGGATGTTTGAGGTTAAACATCAGAACTTGCGGAATAATCCCCTGACTTTGCCTTGAATAGCGACATCCTTTACATATATAGGCTTCATGGACGAGTTGGCCGGCTCCAGGCGGACCCGATCCTTTTCCCTGTATAACCGTTTCAGCGTCGCCGCGGAGCGGTTGACCAGGGCGACGACGACGTCGCCGTCATCGGCCGTCTCGCAGCGCTCGACCACGATCAGATCTCCGCTCAAGATATGGTCCTCGATCATGCTGTTCCCCTTGACTTGGAGAACATAACAGGGACGCCGACCGACCAGCGTTGCCGGCACCTCGACCTCTTCTGTCTGCTCACAGACCTCGATCGGCGCCCCTGCGGCGATATATCCAAAGAAGGGTAGGGCGACACCTTTGATGGTGGCCCCGGCCAGGAGTTTTATCCCGCGCGGTTTGTTCTCCCGCTGAATGTAACCCTGTTGCTCCAGCGCCTCGAGATATTTTTGCCCGGCGCGGGGGGAAGAAAATCCGGCGGCTTTGCAAACCTCGCGGATCGACGGCGGAAAGCCCCGGTCGTCAATGTATTGCCGGACGTAATTGAAGATCTCCTGCTGTTTCTGGTTTAACATAATTGACCTCCCTTAAGCTTCGAGTATACAAGTGTATACCAGGTTGGGAGTTTGTCAAGGGGGGATTTAATCTGTTTTTATTCAAGCCGGTAAAATGAGCCTTGACAAGCCGGCGGGCGCTCCTGTATACTTAACACCACGCCGGAAGAAAGGAGGGTTGGGTTTGATCTTCGGCTCCCGCAACGGGATTGTACTTTTGGTTGACCTCCTTTCACCCCAAATTCGAATAACCAAACTCGAATGACGAAATAAGCCTCAATTCTTCAATGTTCCAATTGGTGATTGGCCGTTGAAATTTATTTCGTCATTGTTCAGTTTGATCATTCGAGTTTAACCCGAAACGGGTTTGTTCTTTGACAATCAGATATGGAGCCCCTTTTCAGCTCGCAAGAGTTGTTGAGGGAGAATAGATGCGAGTCCTTTTTTGATTCATTTTGATAGATTATTGATTGATTTAGAGCATTTTCAAACTTACTGAGAGTTTGATCTTGGCTCAGGACGAACGCTGGCGGCGTGCCTAACACATGCAAGTCGAGCGGATGTAGCAATACATCAGCGGCAAACGGGTGAGTAACACGTAAGCAACCTACCCTCAAGACTGGGATAACCCGCCGAAAGGCGGGCTAATACCAGATGTGTCAAGCGAAACGCATGTTTTGCTTGATAAAACCAGTAATGGGCTTGGAGACGGGCTTGCGTCCTATCAGCTAGTTGGCGGGGTAACGGCCCACCAAGGCTATGACGGGTAGCTGGTCTGAGAGGACGACCAGTCACAAGGGAACTGAGACACGGTCCCTACTCCTACGGGAGGCAGCAGTGAGGAATTTTCCGCAATGGGCGAAAGCCTGACGGAGCGACGCCGCGTGTGGGATGAAGTTTTTCGGAATGTAAACCACTGTCAGCGGGGATGATATTGACAGTACCCGCAGAGGAAGGCCCGGCTAACTACGTGCCAGCAGCCGCGGTAATACGTAGGGGCCAAGCGTTGTCCGGAATCATTGGGCGTAAAGGGCGCGTAGGCGGCTTATTAAGTCGGATGTTAAATCCACAGGCTTAACCTGTGGCCGCATCCGATACTGATGAGCTAGAGAGTGGTAGAGGAAAACGGAACTTTCGGTGTAGCGGTGAAATGCGTAGATATCGAAAGGAACACCAGTGGCGAAGGCGGTTTTCTGGGCCATTTCTGACGCTGAGGCGCGAAAGCCAGGGGAGCAAACGGGATTAGATACCCCGGTAGTCCTGGCCCTAAACAATGTTCACTGGGTGTTAAAGGTATCGACCCCTTTAGTGCCGAAGCTAACGCGTTAAGTGAACCGCCTGGGAATTACGATCGCAAGATTAAAACTCAAAAGAATTGACGGGGGCCCGCACAAGCGGTGGAGCATGTGGTTTAATTCGATGCTACGCGAACAACCTTACCTGGGTTTGACATGCTGGTGGTAGCGAGCCGAAAGGTTAGCGATCCTCCGAAAGGTGGAAGCCAGCACAGGTGCTGCATGGCTGTCGTCAGTTCGTGTCGTGAGATGTTGGGTTAAGTCCCACAACGAACGCAACCCCCATTGCCAGTTGACATCATTAAGTTGGTCACTCTGGCGAAACTGCCTGCGATAAGTGGGAGGAAGGTGGGGATGAGGTCAAGTCATCATGGCCCTTATGCCCAGGGCTACACACGTGCTACAATGCGATGTACAAAGGGATGCAATTCCGCGAGGATAAGCTAATCTCAAAAAGCATCGCTCAGTTCGGATTGAAGGCTGCAATTTGCCTTCATGAAGCTGGAATCGCTAGTAACCGCAGATCAGCGTGCTGCGGTGAATACGTTCTCGGGCCTTGTACACACCGCCCGTCACACCATGGAAGCCAGAAACACCTAAAGTGCCTTTCGGGGTCCTAGGGTGGAGCTGGTGACTGGGGTGAAGTCGTAACAAGGTAGCCGTACCGGAAGGTGTGGCTGGATCACCTCCTTTCTAAGGAGTTAACTGGTCATTAAGTTGATCATTACTCTTAGGTCGGTTCCTCCCTCGTCCTAGTGGACTTTGGAGGATTTACGGCTCGCATCTTATCCGTCGGCGCTCGCAAGAGCGTAGGCGGACTCCTATCTGGTTCTCAAAACAACAAAAGCCCTGCCTTAGGCGGGGCTTTTTTGTTGGGATAACGGTGACGGTCACGAGACCCGTATCGTGGTTCGTTTACGTTAACGGCCGTCACCATTACCATCACCGATACGGGCCTCGTTGCCTTCACCCTCACCTTTTGTGACAGCGAGTGAGGGTGGTAATGATAGTTATGTTATAATTAAGTTGTGAAAAGACCTGCATTATATATAGCTCTGCTAACTCTTTTTCTGCTTCCTGACTTTAGTTTCGCAAATCCACAGCTAAAGATTGATTTAAACCTGGCCAAACCGGGCAAGTGCTTTGAGGTCAGGTTAGTTTCACCGGAAGGAATTACGGACGCCTCGGCCGAATTCCTGGGCAAAAATATCAAGTTTTTCAAGAACGGAGACGATTACCGGGCGATCATCGGCGTTCCTGTCGCTCAAAAAACCGGCCCATACCCGCTGGCAATTAAACTGACGGATGATAAGGGACAAACCAGCGAAATTGGAAGGCAGGTCAAAGTTCTGCCTTATAAATTCCCGCGAGTTTCCTTCTGGCTCAAACCAGAGAAAAGAAAATTGATGGCTACCCCGGCGGTCGTCGACGAGTGGGCGCTGGTCGAGAAAAAACTGGTGCTTGAGGCGGACGAACAGGACTGGCGGCAGGCGTTCATCCTGCCGGTCAAGGCGCCTGTTTCCATGTACTTTGGCACGATCGAAAAAGTTAATGGCAAAAGGTCCGGCCAGCATCGGGGGCTAGATCTGGCGGCGCCGATCGGGACGAAGGTTTCTGCGGCTAACGACGGCACTGTCGTGTTTGCTAAGAAGTTGACCGTCTACGGCGGGACAATGGTAGTTGACCACGGGCAGGGGATACATACCATATATCTGCACCTGTCCAAGTTTTTGGCGCCGGTCGGTCAAGCAGTTACCAAGGGAGATGTGATCGCGCTGTCAGGGAATACCGGCTATTCTTCGGGTCCTCATCTTCACTGGGCGATGTCGGTCCATAACTTGAGGGTCGATCCGCTGCAGTGGGTGCGCTATGCCTTCTAATCTGTCACGAACCACGAACCACGAATCACGGATCACGAGAATTATCGACGCCAATCTTAATCGGGCAACCGAAGGGCTGCGAGTAGTGGAAGAGATTTGCCGGTTCATTCTTGAAGACGCCAAGCTGACCCTGGCAGTGAAACAGCTGCGCGGCCGGTTATCAAAAGTCATTAAACACGAACTGGCCAGCCGTGATTCCGAAGGCGATGTCGGCCGCGAACCCTATACTAAAAACGAACAAAACCGGGCCGGGCTGGAGAATATATTTAAAGCGAATATCAAGCGGGCGGAAGAAGCGGTCAGGTGCCTGGAAGAGTTTTCCAAATTATTAAAGCCGTCGTATGGCAAAGCTTTTAAAGCCTTAAGGTTTAAGATTTACGACCTGGAAAAGGAACTCGCGCCAAAAGTGATAAAAGCGATCAAGCTTGATTTTGATCTTTAAGGGCTTGCCGGCGGAACTCCGCCAGGACCTGAACATTGATCGTTTTCAAAGCTTCATAAGTGAGGATGCGCTTCGGGATAATCTGCCCGGCTTTTTCGACTGCCTCGCGAAACAGGCGTAGATATCTGTCGTCCAGCAAGATCTCTTCCTCTTCACCCAGCGCCCGGGGGCTTCTGGCGATCAGGTTCTTGATCGTTGCCAGCGGAGGCCGTTTCTCGGATGAGGAAAAATGAGAACCGTGGTCCAACAAAACCGTCAGCGGGACTGTTTTGATTTCACAGCCGCCCAAGCAATTGGCGAGAAGGCGAATAATCAACCTGAGATGTTTTGAAATCTGATTGGGGAAGTAGCCTCTCCCGGCCAGAACTTTATAGCCTGGAAATTTTATTCCGTCGCCCAGGGAAGCGATATAATCCCTTTGCACTTCGCCATTGAGCCTCTCAAGCGTTTTAAGATCAAGCAGTTTTTCCGGATGAGCGCGGATCTTGTTTTTTAGATCTTCGATTTGATCGATCAGGAGCGCCCTGGCATAGCGGTCAAAAGATACCGCGCGGATCAATGAACCCAGGCAGTCCAGTGACCGGTCATTCTCGAAATTATGCATCAGTATTTCCAGCGACAAGACCTTTTCCATTACAATCCCTCCTCCGGCCTCCAACTGGCGGATCGTGTCAAGCCGTTTGAGCAGGTCGATTTTGGGCGTGCGCGACAGCTGTCGCGGATTGTGATGCCGGAGACCGATCGCCGGTGTCCGCCGCGGCCAAAGGATCGGCCGGTTTCCATTGTGACCATACATAGGGATCATACGATTTTTTTATCGTCTTTTTCCTTGATTAATTTCATTTTTTTTGCTAATATTTTAAAGGTAGCGATGAGAAGGAGAAAAAAATGAGCCATAAAATTGCGGTCATCGGCGGGGACGGAACAGGCCCCGAAGTCGTGGCCGAGGGGTTAAAAGTCCTCAAAGCGGCCGCCCAAAAACATAAATTTCAATATCAGCTCAAGGAATTCGATTTTTCCGGTCAACGATATTTAAAGACCGGTAAACTCGTTGACGACCAGGATATAGAAGAGTTAAAGACATATGACGCCATTTATCTCGGCGCGGTCGGCGATCCCGGCGTCAAGCCGGGGATCCTGGAACATGGTGTTTTATTGCGGCTCCGGTTTGCGCTCGATCAATACATCAACCTGCGCCCGGTCGTGCTTTATCCCAATGTTTACACGCCGATCAAGGATAAGGGGCCGGCGGAGATCGACTTTGTGGTGGTCAGGGAAAATACCGAAGGGCTATACGTTGGCACTGGCGGCTATTTGAGAAAAGGGACGCCGGACGAGGTCGCGACCCAGGTCTCGGTTAACACCCGCAAAGGGGTGGAGCGCTGTCTCCGCTACGCTTTTGAATACACGAGGAAACGGAACAAGCGCAAACAGCTGACCCTGGTCGGCAAGACCAACGTTTTGACCTACGCCTGGGATCTCTGGGAGCGGGCTTTCCATGAGATTGGCGCCAAGGACTTTCCCGATATCAAGCGCGAATACGCCCATGTTGACGCGACCTGCATGTGGTTCGTCAAGAACCCGGAATGGTTTGACGTTATTGTTACCGACAACATGTTCGGTGACATCATTACTGACTTGGGAGCGATGATCCAGGGCGGCATGGGGATAGCGGCGGGCGGCAACATCAACCCCGAAGGCGTTTCCATGTTTGAGCCGATCGGCGGCTCCGCTCCCAAATATACCGGTAAAAATGTGATCAACCCCTTGGCGGCGATCGGCGCCATGCAGCTGCTGCTGGCCGAGCTCGGCGAAGAAAAAGCGGCCGCCGACGTCGAAGGCGCCATCATCAAGACGGTGGCCAAGATGCCGTCGATGGCGGCCGGCAAGATGGGGATGGGAACAACTGAAGTTGGAGATTCTGTAGTCTCAAATATATAATCTCTAAAATTGAAATTATTTCATTCTTCCTCCGATAATTATATGTGAAAACACCGAGGACCTCTTCAAGCAGTATTGCTCCTGCTGCAATTGAATATTTTAGAACAGTCGTCATTCCCAGGGCCGGCAGAAGGGAATTGACTGCAATTCGTGAACGAGTTTTGGGCCCCTTGGCTAGGGATAGTCGTTTGCCGGAAGAAATCAGAGAAGAGGCCAGCCGGCTGTGGTGGCTGACTTATGACGAGTCCTTTCGTCCTGGGAAAAACACTTTATGTATTTCAGGCGGCAATGAAGGCGAACTTTACGGCCATAGGATCGGGATCGATAATTCTGCCGGATTATGCTACGCGGCCGGCAGACCTAATAATAACCAGGATGCGCTGCTTTTTTCCGCTATAGAGGATGAAGAGCTGACTGTTGTTGCGGATGGGTTAGGCGGCCATTTGAGTGGAGAAAAAGCCGCGAAAATCGCAGTTGAAATGATCGGCAGGGTTTTTCAAGATCCGGGGATGTTTCCTTTGCCGGACTTTCCGCTTTCTAAAGCGCTTGAAATTGCAAACGACGCCTTATGTTTCGATGATGACTTTGTTCTGCAGAGGTTGGATAAGGAATTTAAAACAAACAGATCTTCTGAAGTGAAAGAGTTTCCTGGAGCAACAGCAGTGGCGGCGTTATGGAAGCCTCCGATCTTATCTGTCGCCAGCGTTGGGGATGCGCGCGGCTATCTTTTTAGAAGCAACGGTATATTTTATATCCTGACTCCTGACGACGGCGGATTGCTGGCGGCTTTGAGTTACGTTGTCGGATGTGCAGAAGGAAAAGAGGTTTCAAAAGAAGATTTCCAAATAAAGTTTGGTGAAGCGAACGGATTAGTCATTTATAATGCTCTTGAAAAAGAGGAGTTTGTTGAGAAGGGGACAGTAAAAAATTCGTTATGCAGAGGCATGGAGCTGATTTTTTCCCGCGAATTGCAAATGGGATACGGCAGCCAGGCCGTTAAGGAGGGGGATATTTTCTGGCAGGTGATGAAAAGTGGCGTTCCGCCGAAATTCCCCATGCCCGGAAAACGTGCGGAAAGTTATTATCGATTTTCCGAGTTGTTTTTATTTAAAAACGCCGTTTCAAATCATCTTGGAATCTTGCCTTTTAAAAAACCTTTTACTTGTTCTTTTAAGCCGGTAAAGGGCGATATCTTGGTGCTGTCCAGCGACGGTTTAAATTATCTCCCCCTTGAAAAATTCAAAAGTGTTGTTGCTGGACTAAGAGATGAGTCCCCGGAAGATATTGCCGGAGGGCTTTATGATGCCACTCCAAAGAAAGATAATATTACGATCGCAGTTTCAAAGTTTTGATCTTGTTTATAATGTAATTTATCAGCCCGCCCGCTGTGATTATTTTTTGCATGAATTCCGGGAACGGCTGCGCTTTGTATGATTTTCCGGAGGTTAAATCCCTTATCACGCCGTTGTTCAGATCGACTTCTATCTCGTCGCCTTCTTTGATCTCTTCGGCCGCTTGCGGCGCCTCCAGGATGGGCAGTCCGATGTTGATCGAGTTACGATAAAAGATCCGGGCGAAAGATTTGGCGATGATCGCCGAGACCCCAACTGCTTTAAGAGCGATCGGGGCGTGTTCGCGCGATGAGCCGCAGCCGAAATTATCACCGGCGACGATAAAATCGCCTTTGCTCATCTTATCGACCCATTCCGAGTCGGCATCCATCATGGCGTATTGCGCCAGCTCCGCCGGGTCGGAGGTATTGAGATACCGGGCCGGGATGATCAGGTCGGTATCGATATTGTTGCCGAATTTCCAGGCCTGGCCTTTCATAATACCCATATTTTAGCACTTTCGAAAGCTCCTTGAAAGTGAAATTTTAGTCATTTTTTGCCGATAAATATACGAGGCAAGTATCAATGAGTACTACTTTAAGAGTTAACCCAGTCGATCTACGCTCCAGAGCCACGAGGCCCAGCGTTAGCCGGCCAGTGCCAAAGAAAACCGCGCAACCTGGTATAGCACCGGTCATCAGGCCGCTGGTCCAGAGTCGGCCCGATTTCCCGATCAATATTTTGCCGCTCTCCGCCAGCTCATCCAAGGTGATCATCAGGATTGGCGACAAGATTCATATTCTTGATAATATGATCGGCCGGGGCGGTATGGCCGATGTTTACAAGTTCCCCTATAAGGGGAGAGCGTTAGCCGCCAAATATACTAAGACGTATCCGCTCTCTCTTTTGGAAGAAGGCGCGGTCGGACGAAGACTTAGTTCGCTATCGGGTTTCCCGCAGATTTATGGCTTAGAGCTTAGTGATGACGGCCGGGCGGCAATAATGTTGATGGATTTTATTCCGGGTAAAAAAGCCAATCATTTATTGCACCGGGATTTTAGGGGACATATCCCGGAAGAGATTGTGATCAGGGCTTTGCGCGATGTTGCCCGGCAATTAGGGCAGGTGCACGCCCAAGGAATAATCCATCGCGATATAAAACCGGAAAATATCCTGATCAATCTCGATCCGAAGACTAACCGTTATCTTGGCTCGTCTTTATTTGACTACGGCCTGGCGACAACCCTGGAGATCCAAATAAAAAAACTGACCAATCCGATTGCCGGGACGCCGGCTTATTTTTCCCCTGAACAAGCGGGATTGAAAGAGGGCGAGGCGATCGATCATCGCTCGGATATCTATTCTTTGGGTATCACGGCTTTTGAGCTGCTGACCGGCGTCAATCCGCAAGACCCGAATTTTAGTCCAAATCCAATAGAGATAATGAAGGGCGTTGCCAACGGCACGATGATTCCCGATCTGGCCAAACTGCCGGAAAAACTACGACCGATCATCGGTAAGATGATAGACCGCGATCCCGCCCGCCGTTATCAGAATTGCTGGGAACTAAATCTTGATTTGACCGATGCCCTGGTCGATTCAGGCTTCGACCCGAGCTAACTTCTTAAATCCGCCTAAAAGGCTGAAATTCTCCGGCTTATCCCCCGACAACTAAATAGGTTCTTCCGTACTTTGATCGTTGGGGGTATCAATTTGAGTTCTGATGTTAAAGTATTTTTCAGGCCTTGTTCGGCCGGCAGTCTGCCCGCTCGTTTAGGCAATCTCCATTTGTATCCGGCGCAGAACGGCCGAGTCGAGTTGGCTCAAGTGGCTCCCGGTCGGCCGAAAGTTCTCCGCGAAGCGATCGATGTTCGGCCGCCGATGGAAGGAATTCAAGCCCTGATCGTTCAACGCGCTGTCGGGGTCATCGTTGAAGGCGTGGCGCTGCCGGCGACCGTAACCGCGCCTTTTAAAGTGGCGGGAGACGAGTATTTAGACGACTTGAAAAAATTTGCGGCGGCAGTCGTTTTTCTTAGGTCAATCATTATAACCGGGGAGGGACAGGAATTCCGGTTGCCGGGCTTTGAGCCTTTAATGCTGAATTGCGATCAAAGCCAAATAAATGATTTTGCCAGCCAAGCGGAGATCCGTGACCCTAACCACACTATTCTCCTCAATTGTTTTGATTCCCCGGATCTTCCCATTCCTGGAGATGAGCTTTACTGGGATTTAAGTTGGTTGCTGGGACGGCTGAAGATCAATCGGCAGGTCGAGGAGCTCGGTTTCACCACGGCTCATTTCGGCCAAGTGGCCAGAAATTGCGCGGCGTGGATGTATCAAGTCGATATGACCCAAAAACTAATGTTGAATCTGATGGAAAGAGACCCCTCAATTTGCGAAACGGAGCCTTTTAAAGACCAGCTGCAACGTCTTAACTTTACTAATCATTTAATCGAAGGTGCGACGGGTCAAATAAAAGGGGCGGAAATAATGTTTTTGCAACTGACCATGAATGAAGTGAAAGAATCTTTGTGGAAGAATCAACAAATCATCTTCCCGGTGCTCATGGCGGGCAGGCAAACCGGCGGGAGTAATTAGCTGCCGGGATATCATCAACGACCTCGATAATCTGCATATTTAATATTCAATTGAAATTCTTCTTGTCTGCGGCCGATGAAACTGTGTGGCAGACGCGCTATTAAAACCAATACGGGCCGGTAGCCTGGGTCCCAGGATCGGGCCTTATCAATTGCATCCGCAGGGTCAACCGGTAACGCTTTCACAGGTTATTCGCGACCCAAAGGCGATTAAAACACAGGACGACTTCGCCTGCCGGCCGGATATGAACGACATCCACTTATTAATGAGATACCATAATTCGGCCGTGCTGACCTATAACTCACTGGTCCCCGAAGCGGTCTGCGCCCCTTTTTCCGTGGCGGGCGAAAAGTTCGAGCAGGATTTTAATCGTTATTGTTCGTCGTTGGTTTTCCTGCCGTTCTTGGCAAAAGAGGGCTGGGCCGCCGGTTTCGAGCTTTCCATGGCTGGCTGTGCTTCGGAGGAAATTAAAACTTTTCTCGCCAGCGCGCCGGAGTATCTCAAAACCAAATTTCAGACGACTATCTTTTTGCATCCTTTGGCCGAATTGGGACAACCTCTGCCTGGACAGCTTCTGCACTGGCCGCTGGCCCAACTTATCGGCCGGGTCAAGGTCGGGCAATTGGCTATAGCCAAAGGTTTGCCGATCAGCCAGGAGGGGCGGGATGCTTTTTCCTATTTATACCAGAGGGAAATGGTCATCGGATTAACCAATTACCTGATCGATAATATTGCGGGATTTGCCGGCAGTTCAGATCGAATAGCTTACGATAAATTCATTAGCGGATTGGACAAACAGATCGCGTATGCCTTTCAGCGGATGAAAAATCCGGAGATCAACCTCGTGAAGCAATTAGAGGTTTTCGGGACTGCCGATAAAGCCTAAGACCGCGCTGGCCGCCGCCACCGCCACGTTAGAAAGATAAACTTCTGATTTCGGATGGCCCATTCGCCCGACAAAATTTCTATTAGTAGTCGCGATCGATCTTTCGCCTTCAGCCAGAATGCCCATATGCCCGCCGAGGCAGGGGCCACAGGTCGGGGTCGAGACCGCGGCGCCGGCTTTGATGAATAGTTCCGTCAAGCCTTCCTTGATCATCTGGAGCTCGATCTTTTGCGTGGCTGGGAGGATGATCAGGCGGACATTGGGGTGGACTTTTTTCCCTTTGAGGACTTTAGCCGCGACCCGCATATCTTCGATCCGGCCGTTGGTGCAGGAGCCGATGACTGACTGGTCGATCTTAACGTGGCCGCATTTGCTGACTGGCTTGGTGTTTGACGGTAGATGAGGGAAGGAGACTTGCGGTTCGATCTTGGAAATGTCCCACTCATAAACTTGTTTGTATTCAGCGTCCGGGTCGGATTTGTATGGCGACCTAAAGGTCGCCGCTACTTTTTTTGATGTAGCGGAGATCTTTAGACCTCCATGACTTTTTAGATATTCTATTGTTTTTCCATCAACCTCAAATATACCATTTTTCCCGCCGGCTTCGATCGCCATGTTAGCCATAGTCAGGCGGCCCTCAACCGAGAGAGCTTTAATGACCGGGCCGGTGAACTCCATCGACATATAGCGCGCGCCGTCGACCCCGATCTGGCCGATAGTGTAGAGGATCAGGTCTTTGGCTTCGACCCACTTGTTCAATTTGCCGCGATAGATAAACTTTAATTGCTCCGGCACTTTGAACCAGACCTCGCCGGTAGCCATGGCGGCCGCCATATCGGTTGAGCCGACGCCGGTCGAGAAGGCTCCTAACGCGCCATAAGTGCAGGTGTGGGAATCGGCGCCGATGATCAGGTCGCCGGGTCTGATCGCGCCCATTTCGGGGAGAAGGGCATGCTCGATCCCCATACAGCCGATCTCAAAGAAATTGACGATGCCGTATTTGTGGGCGAACTTGCGCATCATCTTGACCTGCTCGGCTGATTTGATATCTTTCGCCGGAGTGAAATGGTCCGGGACCAGATAGATCTTTTTTTTGTCGAATACTTTGCTGACGCCGATCTTTTCGAATTCCTTGATCGCCGTCGGGGCGGTAATGTCGTTGCCGAGGACCAGGTCGACTTTGCAATTGATCAATTCGCCGGGTTGAACGGTTTTCTTGCCGGCGTGCTTGGCGAGGATTTTTTGAGAGATCGTCTGGCTCATATGGTTTATTTTATCATAACAGTGGCAAGCTGGCCACAGGCGGCTGATATTTCCCTGCCCAGGCTCCGGCGGATAGTGACGTTGGCCCGCAGACCCTTCAGGCGGGCGCGGGCGAGCTCGACGTCCCCGGCCGCCAAGGGTAGCCCCGGCGAAGGATTATACTGGATCAGGTTGATGTGGCTGTCGAGCGTTTGCGAAATTCGATATAGTTCATTCAGGTCGTTTGCGCCGTCATTTATCCCTTTGAGCAGGACATATTCGATCGTTATTCTCTGCTTGGTGATTTTTTGATAATCTTTGATCGCGGCAATTGTTTCGTCAATTGACGGCAAGCCGGGATAGGGGATCAGTTCGTGGCGCAGCTGGTCATTTGGGGCGGCGAGCGACCAGGCTAATTTTAAAGTTTGCAGTTCGGCCGCGAACTGCCTGATCCCGGGGACGATCCCGATGGTTGAAACGACCATCTTGCGGGCGGCGATATTTTGGCCGAGCTCGCTGTTTAACAGCTTGACCGCATTCATCACCCGGTCATAATTGAGGAACGGTTCACCCATCCCCATAAAGACCAGGTTGGTTACTTTCTCGGTTTTGGCAAAGTAGTAGACCTGGGTGATGATCTCGCCAACCGTTAGATTTCGCTTGAAGCCCATCTGGCCGGTCGCGCAAAAACGACAGCCGATCGGACAGCCGGCCTGGGCGGAGACGCAGACAAACTTTTTATCTTTTCCCCAGTCCATGAAGACCGATTCGATGCGCGCTCCGTCCGTCAGGCGGAAGCGGGTTTTAATCACGCCGCCGGACTTTTCTTCCCGGTCAACGGCCAGCGGCGAAGTAGCGGCGAAGCCTTGGTGGAAAGAGCGGAAAAGTTTCTTGGCCGCCGCCGGCTTAAGCCCGGTCGCGGCGGTGAGCTCCGGCAGGGCCAGCTCGGACAAATTTTCCATATTAGCTGATATCTTAACATATCGGGAATATGTTATAATCTTTCCCGAGGAACAGGGAATGAACAACAAGAAGATCTTTATCTCGGTTGTGGGCGAAAGCCACGCGTCCCCGGAGATCGCCAAACTGGCCGAAGAGGTGGGGGCCGAAATTGCCAGGGCCGGCGCGGTGCTCGTTTGCGGCGGATTAAAAGGTGTTATGGAGTCGGCCGCCAAAGGGGCCAAGTCGGCTGGCGGCACGACTATCGGTATTTTACCCGGCAGCCGCCGGGAAGACGCCAATCCTTACATAGATTACCCGATCATCACTGGGATCGGTTATGCGAGGAATAAACTGGTCATTAAAACGGGCCACGTGGTGATAGCTGTCGGAGGCTTTTACGGGACACTTTCAGAGATCGCTTTTGCCCTTGGTTACAAGATACCGGTCGTTGGGCTCAACACCTGGCAGTTCATCCACCATAACGGCCAAATGGACAAAGAGGTCCGGCGGGCGAACACTGCTGCCGAAGCCGTGGTCCTAGCGATGAAATTGGCCCGAGAGGCGAGACCTCCGGAAGAACCGGTCGAATTCAGGAAATAATGGCTACCCAACGCCAGGCCGCGCTGAAGGGGGTGGTCACGCCGCAGATGAAAGCGGTCGCTAAAGATGAAAGCTGTTCCCCCGCGGAGATCCTCAAAGGTTTAGCCCAAGGGACACTCTCTATTCCCTATAATCCACGGCACAAAAATTGCCGCCCGACCGGGATCGGCCAAGGTTTGCGGACCAAGGTTAACGCCAATATCGGGACCTCCGCCGATTATCCTCATTTAAAGACAGAGCTCAAAAAGCTCAAAGCGGCCCTGGCGGCCAAGACCGACGCGATCATGGACCTGTCGACCGGCGGGAATATCAACGCGACGAGAAAGGCGATCATGGCGGCTTGTCCGGTCCCGGTCGGCACGGTGCCGATCTACCAGGCGGTGGTCGAAAAGAAAATGACCGTCGATGGGATGTTCTCGGTCGTGGAGGCCCAGGCCAAAGAAGGGGTCGATTTTATGACGGTCCATTGTGGGGTGACCCGGGCTTCGGTTGCCGAGTTGAAGAAACATCCTCGTTTGATGGAAGTTGTTTCCCGGGGCGGGGCGTTGCTGATGAAGTGGATAATTGACAATGACCAGGAAAACCCGTTTTATGAACACTATGACCGCCTGCTCGAGATCGCCGCGCAGTACGATGTCACTCTTTCTCTGGGTGACGGGATGCGTCCGGGTTCGGTCGTTGACGCCGGTGATGCCGCCCAGATCAAAGAGCTCAAGATCCTCGGCCAACTGACTAAACTGGCCTGGCGGGCCGGAGTGCAGGTGATCATCGAAGGGCCGGGACATGTTCCTTATAACCAGATCGTCGCCCAGATGAAAATGCAAAAGAAATATTGCTCTGGCGCGCCCTTCTACGTTCTCGGTCCTCTGCCGACCGATGTCGCCCCCGGTTATGACCATATTACCGCCGCGATTGGCGGGACGTTGGCGGCGGTCTCCGGCGCTCATTTCCTTTGTTACGTTACTCCGACCGAACATCTCGGTTTACCGGAACCGGCCGATGTCAAAGAAGGGGTGATCGCTTCCCGGATCGCCGCTCACTGCGCCGATATAGCCAATGGGATACCCGGAGCGATCGAGTGGGATAGGGCGATGTCCAAGGCGCGGAAAAGTTTGAATTGGGGAAAACAGATCCAGTTAGCGATCGATCCGGTGAAAGCCAAGAAGATCCATGAGAAAAGAGCACGGAAAATGGAACACGGAGCACGGAACACAGGGCAGGACACGTGCTCCATGTGCGGTGAGTTCTGCGCGATGAAGATTTCCTCGGAAGCCTTAGGGGGAAGTAAAGCCTGGTTTCAGCGATAAATATCTTTCCGATGCCCTAGGTCAATGATCTTTGCTGTTCTTCTTGCGTCATCAATAGCATAAATGATCCTGTAATCGCCCATTCTTACGCGAAAATTATTTGAGCCGAACAATTTCTTAAACCCATAAGGCCGAGGGTTTTCTTCCAGGTTTAATATTTTCTTAATGATCCGGTCCTGAAGTTTGGAGGGGTATTTTTTGAGTTCTTTTTCAGCGCCGGATGTTATTTCGAGGTGGTACTTAAACACTAGTTTCTTGCAGCGTGTATTTCTGCGATGACCTTGTGAAAAGGCCTGGTTTTTTCATGCTTCCTGGTTTCAGCAATTGCCAGATCAATGAGATCATCCCTAAAATGTTTATCTTTAATTAATTTAGATAAAAAGGACTCCTGTTCGGAATGAGGTAATGCCTTGAAGGCGGCAACAAACACTTCAGTCATTGCTTTTGCGGGCGTCATAATGGAATCACCGTCCTTTAATGAAAAGTTTAACAGGTTTTGAGCTGAATTGTCAAACGGGATGCGGCGGGCCATGAAAGTCTCCTCGGAAGCCTTGAAGAAAAACTGAAATATTTCCTCTGATCCTCGGATAATAATTCATGACACGAGTCGCTTTCGTTGATATGAACCCCTATAAGGAACCAAATGGTGGCAGTCGCTTTTGCGACCCGGTTCATCTTGTCCCCATGGCTAACATCTGCAAGAAAAATGGCAATCAGACGAAAATATTTCAAAATGGGTTGGATCCACGTCGCGAAATCGCTGAATTTAGGCCGGAAATACTTGGCCTCTCCTTTATCGGTTCTTCTAAGGATGCGATCAGCGATGCTCAGCAATTAATAAAATCGTTAAAGCCAAGACCGATCACGGTTATCGGCGGGACGGATATTAAATATCATGCTGATTATTATGCAGAACAATTCGGGCCTTATTTCTCACGTTTGTCCGATAGCGGGCCTGAACTAATACTGGTCAGCAACGAAGGCGAAGCATTTATAGAAGCTTATGCAGGCAATGGTTTTAATTTCGAACTAGCTGCAAGAGCACTTAGCGATATGTCCTATCGAGACTCTGGTGACAGGCTTGGTTTTGGAATGTTGTGCACGAAGAATGCCTATATTTTAAGTCCACTGCCGGTAAAGAAATTGGACGATCTTGATTTTACCCGGGATTATAATGTCGGTGGATTTGAAACCGCCCAGGTCAAATGGGAAAGCGGCTGCTGGGGAAGTTGTTTCTACTGCGGCAATGACCCTAAAAGTATAGATTATCGTTCGCCAGAACTGGTCGGGCAAGAACTTCGTGAGTTGAAAGAAAAAGGAGTAAAGGGGATCGGAATTGCTTCAGCCAATTTTACGGCGAATCCAGACCGGGCTTCCGCAATTGTGTCGGTCCTATCTTATATGCCTCATGGTTACTACTTTCTGTCACGGGTCGATTCACTTGACGCTTCGTTAAAAAGGCATCCGGAGGCCTGGAAAAGATTCGCCAGGTTCGGCAATACTATCGGCCTGGGGATTGAACGCTTTACTTCCGACCATCTGGTAGGGATCGGTAAATATAAAAACAAGCGGCAGGCAATGAAACAGGAAGAAAGATTGAAATATATTCTGGAATTATTCAAGGGCACAGCAACAACTATTTCATTCAGTCTCATGAACCTGGATTGGAAAATGGATCTGGCGGAGGCACAAGCAGAAGCTGAAAGGGCGCAAGCTTATTTGGCGGAATATCCCGATAACGTTGAAATTAGAACCAATTCGATCGGCTCGCACATTATTTACGACCCTGGAAGCCAATTTTCCAAATCGATGGCCCCGGTTGATTACCTTCGTTTCAAGCGAGACCCGCGACTGCTCTTGCTGGTAGCCCTGATGATGGAACGCCGCGAACGGCTTCCCTTTGTTTATTCACAGGCAGAAAGTAGGCTGCTGGAAAAACATTTTCTCGCTTTTTACTTGGGAGTGATCGATCGGTTGAAGGCCGTGCCAACGGAAAAGCTTGATCTTGATCAGGCGACCGAAACATTCAGTAAGAAAAATAATTATTCGACAACTAAAAAATCACTATGCTCAAAATTAGGTTTTTGGGAGACACGAAGATTAGAGCGGGATATTAATGGTCTTTTTAATAAAATGATCGATGTATTTGAATCGGAGCGAGATAGCGCGCGGGGGCTTGTTATGAGGCCCTTGTAGATGTTGAGCCTGTGTTTTTGCTTTTCAATAGTTTGAATTTCTTCTCGAAAATACATTCTAGCCGAGTCTCCACCAGCTCGCTAATTTATAATCTGATGCTAGACATCCATCCCGACCCGCCGCCTCCTCTCCCCAGAAAGTTTGGCGATTGAAGATGCCGGGGTTCGATCTTTGTGTAAATTATCTTTGCGTATTCCATTCTTTCATGATGTAGTATTCAAATCCGTATCTAACGAAACCCGCTAGGTCTTCGCCATTCCGAGCTTCGGCTCTAATGCTATTCCTGGTCCCGACCGTATGTGCCAGTGAAGATAATTCCAAATAGGCTTTAGCACCGTGAATGCCGTCAAAAGCTCTTTCTAATAGTGTTGGCCCTTCCTTGAAATATGCTTTCATTAAAAGATCGATCCCCACCTGTTGGGCCACGATCCCGATCGCCTCAACCAACGGAACGTAGACACCGAAGGTCGGCCCGTCGCCGGCCAGGATACGCAGATATTCCGTAAGGCCCTCATTTAAATATTCTCCGCTTTTTCTTAATTCCCGTTTGTTTGCTTTGTCAATGATGCTGGTTCTTAACCCACTTCTTAAAGAAATGATCCCCGGCTCGATCTCAGTTATTTCAGTGCTGTAAGCATGCAGAAATTCATGAGTTAAAACTTCCAGGTACTTTTTCGGCCGGTCAAGCGATCTGCAGTTAACAAAAACTGTATCTTTCAGGGGATCGTAGGCTCCGCTCGGCGACATTTTATTGGCAAGTTCGGGGGCGGAGTAATTATTGTTGGCCCCGCGACGGAAAAGATCAGTATAGCCAAGCTTATCCATTTCTTCGCTGGTAACAAATTTGATGTTAATTGGTTTTGCGCCGATAAATGAATTAAATGGAGAGCGTGACAGCCGTTGGGTCACAGCTGCAATGATCCTTTCCGCCTGCTGAATAGGAATGGGGGCATTCCGCGAAATACTTACTTCGAAAGGTATGCTTTTGGAGAGGCCTGCGCTAAGCATTATTTGTCTGGTTCGATTGTATTCAACACTTGGGACTCTCATAGGTTTCTCTACATAATATATCGTCAAAACCAGCCCAGAATTTCAAAGATCAGGTAAGTTCGACTGAAATATCCAGGAAATATGTTCGAAACATATTAGCCAAGAGATGAGGAGGACTTATGATAAGCGGGACGAGGGTCTATAATCTATACAGGGACAAAATCAATTTGCCGCGGGTTGATATTGCGGTCCAGGTCATGTTGCGCTTTAAAACAAAGCCCATTGGGGTTGGCCGGTCCGGGATAGCTACAATCCACACCAATGTTAATGAGTTGTTTGATCCCGGATATTGTGAGCAATTACAAACAGCTTTATCGGCCTCAAACCTGAGCCTGGAAGCGGCCATGAAATCGGTGCGGAACTCATTGCCCAGGAATAAATCGTACGAGATCGGCATATTTTGGCGGGACGATAGAGGTGACCTGTTTATTGTCGAATCTTGCGACGGGAAACTGATCAATCAATTGAAAAGCTACGAGAAATAAATTCAAACCTATTAAGTATTAAACTGAAGCTAAAACGTAATATTTGACCTTGCGCACGCCGAACTTGATCGCGTCATCGTAGTCTCTGAACCAGATATCGATCTTCTTCTTGTATCTCCTGTTCATCCGGTCCTCAACCACAAAGACTTTTCCCTTATATCCTTCGATCATGATCTTGGTCCCGATCGGGAAGTGGTTGGAAGCGATGACCCCTTCGCGACAGCGGGTCCCGGAGGCGGTGATCCAGGGGGAGCTGTCGGTCTGGCCGGGTAGGGAATTATAGGCCGAGGCGAGGATCGTCCCTCCGTGCATGACCTTATAGCCGCGCGGGACCCCCCGCGGTGTGAGCAGGTAACCCAAAGGAATAAAGCATAAAATCAACAAAAATGACGCTATAATGAACGCATAGTCGACAGCCCTTTTTGATGTTCTCTTCATATATGTATTATCGTAATAATTAGGTCAAAAAATGCGCTAAAAAAGTCGTATTTTCGTGATATAATTTACAAATTGTGAAGCTAGCGCAACTCGGAGAATTCGGTCTGATCGAACTGCTGGCCAAGCAGATCGGCAAACCAGCCTCGAAGAACGTGCTGATTGGGATCGGGGATGATGCCGCAGCGATCAAACTTCAAACATCCAACTTCAAACATCAAAACAAATCCAAAATCACAAAACAAAAACTACAAAAGTTATTGTTAATTACCACTGACACGTTTGTGGAGAATGTTCATTTTAAGACCAAGGGTATTTCTTATAAAGCTTTGGGTGAAAAAGTGCTGGCGGCCAATATTTCCGACATTGCGGCGATGGGCGGGGTGCCAACTTACGCTTTGGTGACGATCGGGGCGAGTAAAAACTTCCAGGCGGAAAATATCGAGCTCCTCTACAGCGGGCTCAAACAGCTGGCCAGAAAATACCAGATAGATATAATCGGCGGCGATACCATCTCTTCCCCTAAAGAACTTATCATTAGTGTTACTTTGCTGGGAGAAGTTGAACAACGGCAACTAATGACCCGCGGTGGGGCGAAGCCGGGTGATCTGGTCCTGGTGACCGGCGAGTTCGGCGGCCCAGCCGCTCAAAAATATCGCGTTATCTGCCTGCCGGCAGGCACGGCGTGTTACGCGTTACGCGTTACTGAAGCGCAAACTATTGCCCGCTCCCGTTTAGCTACCGCCATGATCGACTCGAGCGACGGGCTGATGCGTTCGGTCCGGGAGATTTGCCGGCAGAGCCGGACAGGTGCTAAGATTTGGACAGAGCTGGTGCCGCGGGCCGCCGGAGCGACCCCGGACCAGGCGCTGAACGGCGGGGAAGAGTACGAGCTGGTCTTGACCGCGCCAAAGAACAAGGCGATCAAGTTGATGGAACTGGTGCGGCGCCGGACCGGCACCAAGGTGACGGTGGTTGGAGCGATCGCCCCAAAAAGCGCCGGGATCACTCCAGCTAACGCCAAAGGGTACGAGCATTTTAAATGATCAATAAACGCCGACTGGTTAATAGTTTCAAACAGCTGGTCCGCATCGACAGTTTGTCTTTGCGTGAAGCCGGAGCGGCCAAATGGGTCCAGCGTGAACTTAGGGCGCTCGGGATCCGTACCCGGCAGAGTGGCCATTTAACCGGGGGCGAGATCGGCAATCTGATCGCCTTTGTCCCGGGTCAGGGAGTGAAAAGTCCCCGCGTGATGATCAATGCCCATCTGGACACGGTCTCTCCGGGAAAAAAGATCAAGCCGGTCGAGCGGCACGGTGTTATCCGCCCGGATGGCGGCACGATCCTGGGCGCGGATAATAAGGCCGGAGTAGTCGCGATCGTCGAGATCCTCCGCGTCTTAAAAGAGCGGAAGCTTAAACATCCGCCACTGGTCGTGATTTTTACCGTCGCAGAGGAGATCGGCTTGCTGGGGGCGAAGGTCCTGCCGGATAAGGCGCTGCAGGCTGACTTTGGCCTGACACTCGACGGCGGGGTGGTCGAGAAGGTCGTCAATCAAGCGCCGACGCAATATAACTTGACGGCGACGATCATCGGCCGGGCGGCCCACGCCGGGATCCACCCGGAAGACGGGGTCAATGCCATCAAGGTGGCCAGCGAGGCGATCGCCGGGATGAAGCTCGGCCGGATCGACCCGGAAACGACCGCTAATATTGGCGTGATAAAGGGTGGTAAGGCGACCAATATCATCCCGGATGAAGTGGAACTGCGCGGCGAAGCGCGCAGTCATAGCCGGCGCAAACTGCAGCGCCAGGTCGAGCATATGGAGCGGTTACTTTTCAAAGCGGCCCGCAAGTACCGGGCGCGGCTCAAGCTGAAAGTAGAGCGGATATACCGTTCTTTCGAGCTTAGCCCTTCGAGCCAAGTGATGCGCGTTGTCCTGGCGGGGATGCGCGCGGCCGGTGTTCTGCCGATCATCAAGCCGACTGGCGGCGGGTCGGATGCCAATGTCTTTAACGAGCGCGGCTTGCCGACCGTGATCCTCGGGGTCGGTGCCCATAACGTGCATACGACGCGCGAACAGATCAAAATTTCTGACCTTGTCCGGGGGACGGAGATGGTCTTGAAGATCATTACAGGAGCGGCAGAATGGAAGAAAAGAAAATAAGCGGCGAGGTCGTTTTTTCCGGACGCTTGATAAAAGTCGAGTCTGACCGGGTCAAGTTGTCTGACGGCGTTGAAGCGACGCGCGAAGTGGTCCATCATCCGGGGGCGGTGGCGATCATGGCTATTACCGCTGAAGATGAGCTGGTCTTGGTTAGCCAGTTCCGTTACGCTACCGGCGAAACTTTGCTCGAACTGCCGGCCGGCGTGCCGGCCAAAGGGGAGAGCGGGGAAGAAGCCGCCCGGCGCGAGCTGACGGAAGAGACAGGTTACCTTGCGGCGCATATCCAAAAATTGTGGGAAGGTTATTCTTCGCCCGGTTATTCTGACGAGAAAATAGCCTTTTTCATGGCCAGCGGGTTGACCCGGGCGGCCCAAAGGCCCGATGAAGACGAGCGGATCGAGGTCGAGTTGGTCGATATGGCCGCCTGCCTGGAATTGGCCCGGTCCGGGACGATCAAAGATAGCAAGACACTGATCGGGATTCAGCTGGCCGGACTCTGGCAGCGGGGGGAATGGGAGTGAGAGCGACCGTTAAAGATTTTATCTCTTATATCCAGATCGAGCGCGGGTACGCCGTCAACACGATCAAGGCGTACTACCGCGACCTTGATCACTTTGTCCGTTTTACCCGGCCGAAAGAATTGTTGGAGATCGACCGCGAGGTCATTAAAAAATATATCGATTACTTAAGCAACCACGGTTTTTCCGCCGCCTCGCTGGAGCGGAAAATGGCCTGTCTCAAATCTTTTTTCCATTATTTGATTGGCGAGGGGAAGGTGGCAACCGACCCGACCGGTGATTTTCATTTACCAAAGAAAGCCAAACGCCTTCCTAAGGCCTTGACGATCAACGAAGCGGCCCGGCTAGTTTCTTCCCCGCGCGGCAACGATCCTTGGGCCTTGCGTGACGCGGCCCTTTTGGAATTGCTGTACGCCAGCGGGATGCGCGCTTCGGAGATCATCGGCCTGAACCTGGACGACATCAATCTGGAGGTCTCTTTTGTCCGCTGTTTTGGCAAAGGGTCGAAGGAGCGGGTGGTGCCGATCGGCCAGATAGCGCTCGACGCCCTCAAACATTATCTGGAAGCCGGGCGGCCGCAGTTCCCGATCAAAGATAAAGTTGCCCTCTTCCTTGACAAGAACGGCGAGCGGTTGAGCCGGCAGGGGTTGTGGTTGGTCCTGAAAAAATATGTCAAACGGAGCGGGGTCAAGTCGAAGACTTCTCCCCACACCCTCCGCCATTCTTTTGCCACCCATCTGTTGGAGAAAGGGGCGGACCTCCGCTCGGTCCAGGAAATGCTGGGGCACGCTGATATTGCGACGACGCAGATCTATACTTCCGTCTCGCGCGAGCGGTTGAAGAAAATGTACTTAAAGGCGCACCCGAGGGCATAAAATGGGATTCTTATTAATTGCTTTGATCTTGCTTTATTCTATCATCCTGCATGAGATCGCGCATGGCAAAGCGGCCGAACTGATGGGGGACCCGACCGCTCGGTTGGGTGGCCGATTGACTTTGAATCCTATACCACATATTGATCCGTTCGGGACGATCTTGCCGATCATTCTGGTGGTGATAGGTTCGCCGATTATATTCGGTTGGGCCAAACCGGTACCGATCAATCCATACAATTTTAGTAATTATCGCAGGGGGATGATTTGGGTTAGCGCAGCCGGCATCTTGACCAATTTGTTCCTTGCCTGGATCCTGGCGACGGTCCTGAAAGTAATGCCGGATAACGGTAGTTCCTTGGTTTATCTGCTAAAGGAAGTCTTGAATTATGGCGTACATATCAACATTGTTCTGGCTATCTTTAACCTGATCCCGATCCCGCCTTTAGACGGCTCCAAGCTAGCCGCCATGTTCCTCCCTTATGAGCAGGCGGCGGCGATCGAGCGGCTGGAGCCGTATGGCATGATCATTCTGTTCTTTATCCTGACTTTCCCACTGACCCAGACTTTGCTCTGGTCCATTGTTGACCTGATCTATAACCTGATGATGATGAAGTTCTTTTAATGGAATGAAATTTAACAGCCCTCACCTCCGCTCTACCAAAACGAAGACCCCTCTCCCTGAGGGAGAGGGGGAAAATGCCTGGAAAAAAGTGCGAGTCACCCTCTCCCTTTGGGAGAGGGTGTGAGTGTTTGCGCAGATGGGTGAGGGGAATAAATATCTTCTTTCCCTGGATAAATTCGGTATCAACCTGGGGTTAGAGCGGATCGAGCGGCTCCTGAAAGAGCTCGGTAACCCGCAGCTCCGGTTCCAGTCGCTCCACGTTGCCGGGACGAACGGCAAAGGTTCGACTTGCGTGATGATCGCCTCGATCCTGAAAGAGTCCGGCTATAAAGTCGGGCTGTATACTTCTCCTCATCTTTTCGATTTTAGGGAAAGAATTAAAATCAATGGTCGTGATATTTCACGCTCGGACTTTAAGCGGGGTTTAGCCAAGGTCGAGGCGCTAAGCCGTTCCTGGCCAGAACAGCCGACCGTCTTTGAGGTCCTGACGGCGGTTGCTTTTTGGTATTTCGCGGAGAAGAAGATCGATTACGCGGTGGTAGAAGTCGGCCTGGGGGGGCGTCTTGATGCGACCAATGTCCTGACGCCGCTGGTTTCGGTGATCACCAATATTGATCTCGAACATAAGGCGGTGCTGGGTAATACGCTGGCCAAGATCGCCATTGAAAAGGGGGGGATCATCAAGCCGCGAGTGCCGGTGATCACCGGCGAACAAAAACCGGCGGCCTTGAAGGTCCTGCAGTACCAGGCGGAGAAAAATGGGAGCGTGCTGATCCAGGTCAACAGCCAGGGAGCTGGATTGAGCAGTGGCCTGATCGGCGAACACCAGAAAATTAATGCCGCCTGCGCCTTGGCGGCTGTCCGGCTGGCCGGGATAAAGGCCGACAAGGAGGCGATCTTGCGGGGCTTGGCCCGGACCAACTGGCCGGCCCGTTTCCAGGTCGTTGCCCGCCGGCCGCTGACCATCGTGGACGGCGCCCATAATCCGGCCGGGATGGCGACGCTGGTCGCGACCCTGAAGGCGGAGTATCCCGACACAAAATTCACCTTTATCATCGGGGCGCAGGGGGACAAGGACGCGGCGGAGATGCTGCGGCTGATCGCCCCCCTGGCTAAAAAAATAATTATCACCCGGTCATCCCACCGGCAAGCCGCCACCCAGCTGGGTGGGACCGAGCCGCTGCCGCTTAAGACGGCTTTAAAACAAACAGCCGGCGAGGCGCGGGTTATCGCCGGTTCTCTCTTTTTAGCGGCCGACGCGCTGAAACTCCTTGACCCTCGGGCTTAGTATATAGTAGAATACAAATGCGATGGCCGAAGAATTTCTTAACATCAATCCTCCGGGCGGTTTCCCGCCTCCCCGGCCGGATGACGATCCGTTGCCCGAGGAGCGGCCGGTAAGCGGCGGGTTAAAGAACCTTTTTGTTTTCTTGGTGCTGGTCTTGATCGTCGCGGCCAGTTTCTTTGTCAGCTTCCAGTTGGGATCGCGGATCCTCTCCCCGGTCAAGAAAACGCCGGAGGCCAAGATCGCAGCGCCGATCCCGGAGCCGCCCGAATCGATCCGGGCGTTGCAAAGGTTGCAGGCGGCGTTGTCCACGGAAGCGAAAAAAGCCGTCAAGCAAACGCCGAAAAAAAAGGTCCTTTGCCGGAAACAGGCGGCAGCGGCGGCAAAGGCGGTTACGGTTGGCAAAGGTTATTACAAGGTCCAGGCTGGTCTATTTGCCGATAAAGAGGCCGCGAAACAACTGGCTGACAAATTGAGTACCAGCGGCTTCGATGTCTTTATCAGAAAAGCGGGGAGCGGCTGGCGGGTCCAGGTCGGCGCTTACCGGACGAAAGCGATCGCCGAGGAACTGCGCGGCAAGCTGGCGGCCAAAGGTTTCAGTTCCCACTTAATTTACGAATAGGAGGATAAACAATGTCTCTTTACGACTATATTTTCGGCCAATTTTCCCGCGACCTGGGGATCGACCTCGGGACCGCGACCACGCTGGTCTTTGCCCGGGGTGAGGGGATCATTCTCTGCGAACCGTCGGTCGTGGCGATCAATAAAGATAATAACCGGGCGCTCGCCTTTGGTAATGAGGCCAAAAGCATGCTGGGCCGCACTCCGGCCAACATCGTGGCCGTTCGCCCGATGCGCGACGGTGTGATTGCCGACTTTGAGATAACCGAGATGATGCTTCGTCATTTCATCAACAAGAGCCACAACCGTTCGGCTTTTGTCCGGCCGCGGATCGTGGTCGGCGTTCCGTCCGGCATTACCGGCGTGGAGAAGCGAGCGGTGCTTGACGCGGCCATGCATGCCGGCGCCCGCGAAGCTTACCTGGTAGAAGAGCCGATGGCGGCGGCGATCGGAGCCAACCTGCCGGTTTCCGAAGCGCAGGGGAGCATGATCGTTGACATCGGCGGCGGGACGACCGAAGTGGCTGTCCTGGCCCTGGGCGGGATCGTTGTCTCCAAGTCGATCCGGGTGGCCGGCGACGAAATGGACGAGGCGATCGTCTCCCATTGCCGCAAGAATTATAATCTATTGATCGGGGAGCGGACCGCCGAGCAGATCAAGATCGATATCGGCTCCGCCTATCCTCTGCCGGAAGAGAAGACGATCGAAGTGCGCGGCCGCGACCTGGTGACCGGCCTCCCCAAGACCCTGACCCTGACCTCGTCGGAGATCCGCGACGCGCTGGCCGAACCGGTGGCGACGGTCGTCGACGCTGTCCGGATGACGCTGGAGAAAACGCCGCCGGAACTGGCGGCCGATATCATGGACCGCGGTATTGTCATGGCGGGCGGCGGTTCCCTCCTCCGCGGGCTCGACAAGTATCTCGCCCAAGAAACCGACATGTCGGTCTACGTTGTGGACGATCCGGTCTCGTGCGTCGCCTACGGGACGGGGAAGATCTTGGAAGAGATCGATACCCTCAAGAAAGTCCTGATCATGCCTAAAAGCAGCCAGTGACGAGCTACCGGCCATTTAAAAGAAAGAACTCTTATTCCCTGGCGATCACGGTGGTCTTGCTGGCCCTGGCTGTCTCTTATTTTTCCTGGCTTAACCTCGCCGGATTGCGTTCTCTCCTGACGACCGTCATTACCCCGTTCCAGCTGGCCACGACGGTAGTCTGGCGCGGAGTCACGGGGGCGCCCGGTTTTGTTTTTAGCCTGGGGAGCCAGGCGAGCGAGAATGCCGCCCTCAAGAGCGAGAACAACGCGCTGGCGGCCAAAGCGGCCACGCTCGTGGAATTGGCCAAAGAGAACGAACGGCTGCGGCAAGCGCTTGATTTCCGGGGCGGTCCACGCTATGGCGGGCGGTTGGTGGCGGCCCGGGTCATTGCCCGGAGCGGCTCACCCTGGTTATCGTCGATCGAGATAGATAAAGGGGCGGGGAGCGGCGTTAAACCCGATTGTCCGGTCGTGGTCCGCGAAGGTTTGGTCGGCCGGGTAGTGGAAGTGGCGCCGAGCAGCGCCCGCGTCTTGTTGCTGACCGACGCGCAGAGCTCGGTCGCCGGTGCCGATCAACGGAGCCGCGATTTTGGCATAGTTGAAGGTTACTCACCCGACACTCTCTTTCTCCGCTATGTCAGCAGCGGGGCTGACGTCGGGGTTGGGGACCAGATCGTGACCGCGGCGATCTCGAGCCTTTTCCCGCCCGGGATACCGATCGGCACGGTCAGCGCGGCCACCAAGGCGGAAGCCGATCTTTTCTACGAGATAAAAATAAAGCCGGCGGTCAATTTTTCCCGGTTGGAAGAGGTCTTCCTGGTCCAATAAAATGCGCGCTTTTAAGATCGGCTTATACCTCAGCGCGGTCCTTCTCCTGCAAACGGTCATCCTGCCCCGTTTCAACTTTCTTGGCGTGGTCCCCGACCTGGTCTTGGTCACAGTGGTGTTTTACGCGGTACTGCTGGAGAGGACGCCGGCCACTTTACTCTCCGCCCTGGCCGGTTTCCTTCAGGACATTCTGGCCTGCCCCTTTTACCTGAACACGATCATCAAGACGATCACGGGGGCTGCGGCCAACACTTTCCGGGAGCGGTTCATGGGCGATGAATACACCCTGATCGCCGGCCTGGTGGCGCTCTTTACTCCCTTGAGCGTGCTGGCGGAAGGGTTGACCCTGCATTTCATTTTCCACCGGGAGTTCTCGCTCTGGTATTTTATTTTCCGCCTGGTGGCGGAAACGGTCTATAACCTGATCCTGGTGCCGCTGCTGTATCCGCTGGTCAGGGTGACGCTCGATGAGTAAGCGGCTCCTGCTAATTTTTTGCGGCCTGGTCTTTGTCCTGCTCGCCCTCCGCTTGCTGCAGTTACAGGTGATCGAGGGGGACAAGTACCGGCGGGTAGCCGACGAAAATGCCGCCCGCACCGTTCCCGCTCCGGCGGCGCGGGGCGTTATCTATGACCGGAATGACAGGGTATTGGTCGAGAACCGGCCGGTCTTTTCCGTCCAGGTCATGCCGCAGCTGCTGACGGCCGGCGCGGGGAAAAAGAAAGCAGTTGTCCTAGCCCGGCTAGGGGCGATCCTCGGAGAAAAACTGGAGTTCAAACCATCGTCGGATAAGCCGATCATCATCAAGGATAATCTCGCGCCGGAGATCGCGGTCAGGATCGAAGAGCAAAAGGACAAGCTGGAAGGGGTCGTGGTCAGCGTCCGTCCGGTCCGCTTCTATCCCCACGACAATACCGCTTCGCACCTGCTCGGTTATGTTGGTGAGATCGAACCGGACGACCTCTCACGCTTGAAGGAGCAGGGCTACCGGCTGGGCGACTGGGTCGGCAAGGACGGAGTGGAAAAACAATATGATAGCCTGATCCGGGGTATCGACGGCGGCAAGAAGATCGAGGTTGACGTGGCCGGCACGCCGACCCGCCTGCTCGGATTTTCCGCAGCGGTCCCCGGCGCCGACGTGAAATTAACGATCGACGTCGAACTGCAAGAGGCGGCCGAAAAAGCGCTGGGGAGCCAACCGGGGGCGGTGGTGGTGCTCGACCCCTGGAGCGGTGAGGTCCTGGCGCTGGTCAGCCACCCTAATTACGATCCGAACATCTTTATCGGCCAAAAAAATCCTCACCGGGCGGCCGCCTTGCTCGACCCGCGCCACCCTTTCATGAACCGGGCGCTCGGCATTTATCCTCCCGGGTCGACTTTTAAAGTCGTGACCCTTTCGGCCGCGCTTAAGGAGCAACTGGCCAAGACGACCGAGACACTCTATTGCCCCGGTTATTACAACCTGAACGGCCGGATAGCCAGATGTTGGAAAGAGGGTGGCCACGGCCGGATCACGGTGCTGGAAGGTTTGACCCAGTCGTGCGACGTCGTTTTTTATGAGCTGGGGCGGAGACTCGGCCCCGACCGTCTGGCCAGCTACGCCCGGCAATACGGACTGGGAGAGAGGACCGGGATCGACCTGCCGCAGGAGAAAAAAGGGTTGGTCCCGGATACCGCTTGGAAGCGGGCGGTTTGGAAAGAGCCGTGGTATGAAGGGGACTCCATCAACTACGGCATCGGGCAGGGGTTCTTGCAGTTGACCCCCCTTCAACTGGCCTGTGTCTACGGGACGATCGCCACCGGGAAAAGGATGAAGCCATATGTCGTCAGCCGGATCAAGGACCGCCACGGGGAAGTGCTCTATGAGGGAAAACAGGTCCAGGTGGCGGCCGCGCCGGTCCATGAGATCATCATCAATTACTTGAGAAAAGCGCTGTGCGATGTTGTGGAGCGAGCGACCGGTATCGCGGCCAAGATCAAAGGCCTGCCGGCTGCCGGCAAGACCGGCACCGCCGAGAATCCGGGCTTGCCTCACGCCTGGTTCGTCTGTTACGCGCCGTCCGATAAGCCGCGGATCGTCATTACCTCTTTCGTGGAACACGGCCAGCATGGCGACCGCTCGGCCGCCTATGTTGCCCGCGACATCCTGACCTGGTACCGGGACAACCGCCTGGCGACCCAGGAAGCTTTTGACACGGGGCAATAGATTTGGTAAAATAAGGAACTATGGAAAAGATCATACTTGAGGCCAAACCAAGGGAAGAGATAGGGAAAAAACTTAAAGGGTTGCGCCGCCAGGGACTGGTCCCGGCGGTCGTCTATGGTAAAAAGATCAAAGCACTGGCGCTGGCCATTGACGGCAAGAGTTTTATCAAGCAAATTTTAAGGTCCGTGGCGGGGCGGAACGCGATCGTCACCCTTAAGGTCGCCGGCGGCAAGGTCAAAGATATCTCCGTCCTGACCCAAGAAGTGCAGATGAACCCGTTGACCGACGAGATACTCCATGTTGATTTCCGCCACATCGTTATGGATGAGGCGATCCGGACCCGGGTCCGGATCGAGCTGACCGGCATCCCGCTCGGCGTCAAAGAGACCGGCGGTGTCCTGGTCCACGGTTTGCGCGAGGTGGAAGTGGAATGTCTGCCGGGTAACATCCCTGATAAGTTCCTGATCGACGTTTCGGCCTTGAACATTAACGATTCCCTCCACGTCAGCGACCTGGCGATCACGGCCAAGGTCAAGGTCCTTACCACCCCGACCGAAATGATCGCCAATTGTTCGCCGCCGACCAAGGAAGAGGTGGTGGCGGCCCCGATCCCGACGCCGGCCGAAGTGGCCGCGGCGGCGACCGAGGGGGCGGCGGCAGTGGCGGACGAGAAGGTCAAGGAAAAATCGGCGCCAGGCGCTCCGCCAGCCAAGGTTGAAGGCCAACCGGCCAAAAAGTAACGGCACTTTATTATGGGTGAGTTTCAAGCGGAAGGGGGTGGAATCCACCCCGGAAAACCTATCATTTGGCCGACTAGCAAGCCGACCTCCGTGACCAGTTCTTCCCAGGCGGAAACCACCGGCTCGGCCAGAAATGTCCCCGCCCAGAGCTCCCCGGCCTCCGCGGCGTCCAAGGCCGCCCCGACCCAGCAAGCCCAGGCCGGAGCCCAGGCCACCGTGGCTGGTAAGCCGGCCGCGACCATTGCCCGCGCCTTAACGGTTGAAGACCTCCGTTCCCATCTTCTTAGTTTACAACTCGAGCCAAGCGACGCCAATACGCAGCTGGCTTCTCTCATGGTCCGCAACGGGCTGGAAATATCCCGCTCGAATTTCGTCAAGATCATGACCATGCTCCAGGGGAGCGATAAATCACAGACGATGCAGGAAGCGGCCATCGTCCTGCTGATGAAAGGGATCGACTCCCCGGCCGCGGCCAAAATGCTCGGCGGGGTGATGTCGGAAAACCCGGCGCTGGCGGCGCAGCTCTCTTCCCTGCAGTCGGCGCTGGGCAACCTGTCGTCGGCCCTGGGGGCTGGGAAGGCGTTGATGGATCCGTCCCTGCTGGCCCAATTGACCGCGCTGCTCGCCCAGGTCGACGAATCTTTTCAAAACGTCTCCAATAAATTTTCCGGTAAAGGGGAGCTCTTCAAGCAGATCGGCGCCTTGAACGATGTTCGCGCCCTCAAAGCGCTCCTCCAGGGTTTAAAGGAAAAAGCGCCGGCCAAGGGTTCTCCGGAAGCCCAGGCTTTGGCCAGCGCCATGGCGGAAGTGTCGGGGAAACTGGACAGCCTCCAGCAAAATCTTATCGCCCAGGCGATCCTGTCCCAAAAAGGGCGCCAGGAGGTCAATTACCATTATCAGCAGATCCCCAACGCCATGACCACGCCCCATACGACCTTCGAGATCGTCGTCAAACGCCAGGGTGAGGGGAAAGAGGCCCAGGTCGATCCCCGCAACACGCAGGTGGTCATTGCCATGGAAACCACGCAGTTGGGTAAGATGGTTATCACCATGATCGTTAAAGACAACAAGGTCTATGTGGTCTTCGTCTTTAATGAGAAGGAGTACGGTGATGAGGGGCGGAGCCTGATCGCCAAGCAGTACGGCGAGTTCCAGCAGAAGCTGGCCGATAAGAATTTTCTGATCACGGGGTATCAGGTCAAGGTCGACCCGGCGCTCTGCAAGATCCGCCCGTACCTCATCCCGATACTGGCCAACCTTGATGAGGTCATGAGAAAGATCGATCTTGAGGCATAAATAATGGCAGAACAGCGAATACCCGGACCGGGTGAAGAATTGGCCGACGACAAAGACAAGGCGGCGCCGGCCAGGAAGGCGGCGATCGCCATCAGATACGATGTTGACCGGGACAAGGCGCCGCTGGTGATCGCTTCCGGCCGCGGCCCGGTCGCTGATGAGATCTTGCGGATAGCCGATGAGAACAAGATCCCGTTATACGAAGACCCGGAACTGGCCAAGCTCCTGTCCAAACTGGAGCTGGACGTGGAAATACCACCGGAAATGTACACGCTGGTTGCCGAGGTCCTGTTTTTCGTTTACAAGCTCGACCGGATGGCGGAAAAGCGGGAAAAAGTCGTCAGCCGCCTGAAAGAAGAAGAAAAAGAGAAATTTCGGCCGTGACCAGAGCGCGACCGGCCTGACCACGGGTATATTCCTGCTTATTAGTCGACATCGTAGGTGACGCTGACATTGCCGCGCACTTCCACCAGGCCGGGGGAGACCGGCGTGTTCTCGCCGGCCACGCTCATCGCCCGGACCACCTGGTTGCTGGGCGGCAGAACGGCCGCGCCGCTTTCAATTATGCTCTTGATCCCTCGAAGCTTGAGATTGGCGGCCTGGGCGATCGCCAGCGCTTTAGCCGCGGCGTCTTTGACCGCTCCTTCCAGCGCCAGCCGTTTGGCGGCCGCGTCGTCTTTCCGGAAGAAAGATATTCCCTGGACATTGTTCGCGCCGGCGTTAATCCCGAAGTCGATCACCCGGGAGATCTTGGCCAGGTCCTCGATCACGACATTGACCTGGTTGGCGCAGCGATAACCGACGGTCCTCGGGGGCTGGTTCTGTTCGTACTTCGTTTCCGCCCAAATATTGTAGCCGGAGGTTTGGACCTTCTCGGCCGGGATCCCGAGTTTGGCGATAGCCGCGGCGATTTTTTGCATGACGGCGGCATTGTCGCTTTGCGCTTCCTGGGCGAGCTTGCGGCTGACCTCAACCCCGAGCCGCACTATGGCCGTGTCGGGCGTGGTCTGGACCTGGCCGGTCCCGGTGACCACCAGCACTTTATCCGCTCGGAGCAGGGCGCCCGAAGCGGTTGAGGCCGCCAGAGCGCAGAATAGCCCGAACACCAATATTTTTTTCATGACGATTACCCCCTATTGGTCGTCGATTATAGCATTGCGATACCGGCTTGACAACCTGCCGGCAAAGGGTAGAATTAAAGAGAAGAAATGCGCGGACAATTATGCGTCGGTCTTATTCTCCTGTTATTGCTGGCCGGCCCGGGCCTGGCCCAGAAAAAACCTGTCGCCAAGCCGGCCGTCAAAGCGTCGTTCACTAAAGCCCAGGCTGGAATAAAACAACTGCAAAAACAGATCTCGGTCTTGAAAGCGCGCCTGGCCAAGGCCAAGAAAAAACAACTGAAGGCCGATATCCTGGATAAGATAGATCTGCTCCAGGCCAAACTGGCCAAACTTAAGGCCAAGATCGCTCCCCAGAAAAAAAGCTTGCAGAAACCGATCACCCGCCGGGCGGCGACCGACGCGCTAGCCAGCCTCGAAGCCGGCCCGGAAGAACAGGTCCACTCTTCGCCCGAGGCCGAGGTCAAGCCGCGCTCCCGTTTCCGCCATGAGGTCGGCGTGACTTATGGTTTTTTTGCCGGGCTGACCAGCGTCCTGGGTGAGGTCAGGGTCCCTTTGCGGATCGTTTTCGGCCCAGCGACGGTCAATTTCCGGCTGGCGACCGGGCTGGCCCAGGGCCGCGTCGATGGCCGGCGCTTCGTCCCGGTCAACCTTGACCTGATCTTTAGTTTCCCCCCCGGCTGGTTTACCGGTGTTGAGAATTACCTCGGTTGCGGCCTTAATTATGTCGCCCTGACCAGCGGGATGAAGCAGGGGACTGTCGGCGGTGAGGTGTACTATGGAGTGGAGAGCGAAGGTTTTGGCGGGACGGTTTATGGCGAATTGGGTTATGCGATCGTCCAGACCGGTTTTTCCCCGAGCTATAAGGGGATGACGGTCCTGCTGGGGTATCGCCTGACCTTTGGTAATTAATTGCAACAATCCTTGACAGAAAAGGCTCGACTGTTATAATTCTAAGTATAAGGAGGTGAAAAATTACAATGAAAAGATTAGTAGGTTTATTTGTTTTGTTGGCGTTCTTTGTCGGTGTTGCGGGAGTCTACTCTTCAGATGCTGCGGCCGTTGTTAAAAAGAAGGTCGTTGCCAAGAAGAAAGTGGTTAAGAAGAAAGTGGTTAAGAAGGTGGTCAAGAAGGCCGTGAAAAAGGCTTCTCCGGCCAAAGCCATGCCGGCTCCTATCGCACCGCCGCCACCGCCAGTCGCTCCTGTTCCGCCAGCCCCGGTCGTCGTTAAGCCGGCCGCTTCCGCTGGATTGTTCGGAATGGGGCTCAACACTTCTCTCTCCGGTCTGTATATCAGCACTGGAAAGGGATCGCTCTCCGGTTCCATCGGGGCGATGGGCAACCTGGTGTTGGATGACTTTATCGGTCTTGGGCCCATGGTTGGCCTGTCGGCCAATGCCGTGAAGTTCAAGGTTGGTACAGGTTATGTCATGGGTGGAGGAGGCTTAAAGGCTGTCCCAGTCTACGGCGGCGGCATCATTAGTTTGCCGGCGGAGTGGATGGGTGGTCTTGATAGCTATCTGACAGGTGGATTGAACTACGTTGTCTATGGCAACGGCCAGACCAGCGGCAAGATCGGTGGAGATGCCAAATATGGCATCAGGGCTGACCTCGGCCTTGGTCTCGGGAAGACCGGATTTGAGATCGGATACAGTGTTGTCCGCTCGAACACCGTCACTTCCAAGGGTATCAGTCTAACAGTTTCCCAGCCGATCGTTCTATAAAGAGCAGGGGCCCGAACTTTAAAGATAACTTGGATACTTTAAAGGGAGGGTCCCTCTCTTTTTTTCTGCTATATTATTTTACCGAAAAACAGAATAAGGCTTGACATACAAGGGATAAAGCGCATGCTTAATATAGTAAAACTAGGGGATGTGAAATATAATTCACTGTAGTCAAACGTTGATCTTCGCCCGTTAATATTTTGCAAGGAGGGAATATGAAAAAAACGACAATTTCCCTGGTCGCGTTTATGGTGCTTCTTTTGGGATCGAGTTGCCTGGCGTTCCAACCGGCCGTTATTGGCGGGATAAGGGACGGTTTGGCGTTGGGGTTAATGGCGGAAAGCGGCCTCACGAACGGTGCCACGTTAAGATATGGTTTTGAAGCCAATACGTCCAATACGCCGGGTATTCTCTTTATCGGCGGAAAATGGTTTCTGACCAATATCAGGGGCGGATCCCCGATGTCCATGAGCGGCGGCCTGGTCGGTTATCTGGGAGATCATTCCACCGCCGGCCCTTATATTTCCCTTATTTTTGATCGGCTTTTTGAGGTTACACCTTTGTTCCTGGAAGTTGGGATAGATGTGGTTAAATCCGGCAGACTGCAGTTCCAGGTGGGATATTATTTCTAAGGAGGAAATGAACATGAAGAAATGTCTTTATGGTTTATTTGGATCTGTTTTGATTTTTGCGCTCGTGGTTGGCGGGTTCGCGGGGACGGCTCAGGCGGAGGTCAATGTTAACATTAATATAGGTCCCCCTCCCATCGTCGTGTCGGAGCCTCCGGCTGTGGTCATGATGCCGCAGTACGGCATCTATTTTGTGCCGGGGATCAGTTTTGATGTCTTCTTCTATAACGGCTACTGGTGGTCCCCGCGAGGCGATCGCTGGTATCGGTCAAGCCAGTACCGGGGGCCGTGGGGCATTGTGCAACGCAGCTATGTTCCCGGGTATTTGTTCAAAGTACCAAAGAATTACCGCGCGGTCTATAAGAATGAGAGCCCTATTAATTACAAGCAGTGGAAAAATAATTACGGGCAGTCGAAAAAGCAGGGCGGACAGCCGCAAAAACAGGGCCGGAGCAATGAGGGCCGCGGCCGCAAGCATTGAACGACAAAAGGCATCCCGCCGATCCGGTGGATGGCGCACTAAAATTTCTGCTTGACAAGAAATAATGGAATGCCATAATTTCGGTAAATCTCATTGTAGGGGGAAAAATGAAGAGAGTTAAGATGGGCTTCGGGATCCTGCTTCTGGTTTTTGCGTTTGGTCTGGGGATCGTGATGAGCGGGTGTGACGTTCTCGTTCCGCCGGATGCGACCGCCACCACGTCAACTACCACAACAACATTGCCGGACACTACCGCGCCCACCGTGAGTTCCACAAACCCGGCTGATCTTGCCACCGGTGTGCCCATCAACCGGAACATCACCGCCACCTTCAGTGAGGCGATGGACCCGGCAACGATCACCACCGCAACCTTTACCTTAACGGATGGGACAACGACTGTTCCCTGCGCTGTGACGTATGCGGGCACCGTTGCGATCTTGAACCCAACAAGTGATCTCGCAGTCAATACCACATATGAAGCGACGATCACCACGGGTGCCAAGGATCTGGCAGGCAATGCATTGGCTGTCGCTAAGACATGGACCTTTACAACAGGGGCAACTACAGCGACCGGTCCAGAGCTGGTAAACCTTGGAACAGCCGGCAGTTTTGTGATTTTATCAAAGTCAGGGATCTCAACGACTGGGACGACTACGATTGTTGGAGATATTGGAGTTAGTCCAGCCGCTGCAAGTTACATCACTGGATTTGGATTAGCAATGGATAGCACGAATACATTTTCGACATCATCTCTATCGCCCGGATATAAGGTTTATGCGGCCGACTATACTCCCCCAACTCCAGCTAAAATGACTACGGCTGTAAGTGACATGGAGCTCGCGTACACCGACGCAGCTGGACGGGCATTGCCTGATCAGACTGAACTGGGCGCCGGAGATATTACTTCGATGACACTTGCTCCCGGTCTCTATAAATGGGGGACAGGGGTACTAATATCTGCTGCTGGTGTTACTCTCTCTGGCGGCGCCAACGATGTCTGGATCTTCCAGATAGCACAAAATCTCACCGTGGCCAACGGTGCCATTATTACTCTCTCGGGTGGCGCACAGGCCAAGAACATCTTTTGGCAGGTTGCCGGCAAAGCGACACTTGGAACGACGTCTAATTTCAAGGGAAATATATTGTGCCAAACGCTGATTGAGCTGCAGACCGGCGCGACACTGAACGGTAGAGCGCTATCACAGACCGCGGTTACACTAGACGCCAATCCCGTGACTCAGCCATAGGCTGAGGGACGGTAAGAACGGGGACCCGATCCTTAATCCTGAACAAAAGGGAGGTGAAAAATAATGAAGAAAGTAATTATATTTTTTGTGGTCATGGCTTTCATGGCTTCAGTGGCCAGCGTTGCTTTTGGCCGGACGATAGATGAGGAAAAACAAGCGGTCAGGGATTACCTGAAGGTGATCGACGTGAAGATAGTCAAGGCTCGGAATGCTAAACAGACAGTTAAGCTGTCTATTTTGAAAGCTGACAAAGCCGCGACTCTGGCCCGCTGGAATAAGCTGAAAGCTTCGCTGGAAGTCGCGCCACCGCCAGTCGCTCCTGTTCCGCCAGCCTCGGTCGTCGTTAAGCCGGCCGCTTCCGCTGGATTGTTCGGAATGGGGCTCAACACTTCTCTCTCCGGTCTGTATATCAGCACTGGAAAGGGATCGCTCTCCGGTTCCATCGGGGCGATGGGCAACCTGGTGTTGGATGACTTTATCGGTCTTGGGCCCATGGTTGGCCTGTCGGCCAATGCCGTGAAGTTCAAGGTTGGTACAGGTTATGTCATGGGTGGAGGAGGCTTAAAGGCTGTCCCAGTCTACGGCGGCGGCATCATTAGTTTGCCGGCGGAGTGGATGGGTGGTCTCGACAGCTATCTCACTGGTGGGCTGAACTACGTTGCTTATGGCAACGGCCAGACCAGCGGCAAGCTCGGCGGCGATGTCTATTTTGGCATCAATGCTGACCTCGGCCTCGGGTTAGGGAAGACCGGATTTGAGATCGGATACAATGTTGTCCGCTCGAACACCGTCACTTCCAAGGGTATCAGTCTCTCAGTTTGCCAGCCGATCGTTCTATAAAGAGCAGGGGCCCGAACTTTAAAGATAACTTGGATACTTTAAAGGGAGGGTCCCTCTCTTTTATCAGCCTAATTCGTAGAGAATATTGGCGATCGTGGCTAGTCCGGCGGTTTCTGTCCTCATGATCCGTTTACCCAAACTGACCGAGATAAAACCTGCTTGCCTGGCAGACTCGACTTCTTCCTTCGTAAAACCACCCTCGGGCCCGATCAGAAAGACGATAGACGATGGACGATGGACGGTAAGAACTGATTTTAAGCTATTTTCTTTTTCGCTCTCCCACGGGATCAAGGCGAGATCAAATTGATCTTTCAGCTTAAGTACCTCGGCAAACTTCGTCGAGTCAGATATTTCCGGGATAACGGCGCGGCCGGACTGTTCGGCCGCTTCTTTAGCCAGCTTGCGCCAGCGCTCCAGCTTAACTCCCTGGGCGATCGTCCGCGAGGTCAGCATCGGGATGATCCGGCTAACCCCCAACTCGGTGCATTTCTCGACGATAAAATCCATCTTAGAGGCTTTGGGCAAAGCTTGGGCGAGAGTTATCAGGGTTTGCGGTTCGCTCTCGGCCGGGTGCGAACTGATCACCTGGCAGGTGACCCTGTCCGGGGTGAGGGTTTCGATCCTGGCCGCGTGGACCAGGCCGGAGCCATCCAGCAATTCGAGCTCGTCATTCGGTTTCAGGCGAAGGACGTCGCGCAGGTAATGGACATCGGAGCCAATGATGTCGGGAAAGTGTTCCGGTGAAACAAAGACCCTAGGCATGATCGAAGTTTCTCAACAGCTCTTCCTGTTGCCTGGTGATCTTGGCCGGGATGACGACCTCGATCTGGACGTAGAGGTCGCCGCGGCTGTTCCGGCCGAGATGGGGGACCCCTTTTTCCTTGAGCTTGAAAGTGGAGTTCGGTTGGGTCCCGGCCGGGACCTTGAGTACCGTCTTGCCGGAGAGGGTCGGGACAACGATCTCGTCGCCCAGGATCGCCTGGCGGAAGGTGATCGCCTGGCGATGGTAGAGGTTGGCGCCGTCGCGGTTGAACAGCGGATGCTGTTCAACCGTGATAAAGGCGTAGAGGTCACCGGGTGGCCCGCCAGTGTCACCGGCGTTGCCGGCGCCGGCGACGCGCAGGCGGTAACCGGAATCGATCCCGGCGGGGACCTTTAACCTAACGACATGTTTTTTCTTTTCGCGGCCTGATCCGCCGCAGGTTGGACAGGGTGATTTGATCGTCTGGCCGGTTCCGCGGCAGGCCGGGCAGGGGACGATCTGGGTAAAGTTGCCGAGGAATGTTCGCTGGTTCTTTCTGACCTGGCCGGCCCCGTTACAGGCGGTGCATTTGACCGGCGCCGTTCCCGGTTTAGCGCCGCTCCCTTTGCAGGCCGAGCAGGCGGTATAGTGGAGAACATCGAGGTCTTTGTCGAAACCGGTGGCCGCCTGTTCGAGGGTGATCTTGAGATCGTAACGGAGATCTTCGCCGCGCTGTGGGCCGGAGCGCTGGCCGCCCCGCTGGCCGCCGAAGAACATGTCAAAGAGGTCGCCGAACTCGCCAAACCCTGCCGCTCCGCCAAAATCAAAACCTTCGAAACCGCCGCCGCCGGCCCCGGCCGGTCCGGCCTGGCCGTAGTAATCATACTGCGACCGTTTCTGCGGGTCGGAGAGGAGCTGATAGGCGCCGTTGATCTCTTTGAACTTGTCGGCCGAGCCCGCTTCCTTATTGACGTCGGGATGGTATTTGCGGGCCAGGTTGCGGTAAGCCCGTTTGATCTCCTCTTGCGAGGCTGTTTTGCCTACACCGAGTATTTCGTAGGGGTCACGCTTCATGGCGCCGTTTCAGCGTCGATCGTTTTTTCGTCATCGTTCGTGGTTCGTGTTTCGTCTTTCGGGCCGGGGGCCGGTTCGGCTTCTTTATAAATCTTGGCCGACATCTCGTAGACCTCTTTCTGGAGGTTCTCGAGGGACTTCTTGATCGCTTCGGCGTCAGTTCCAGCCAGCGTCTGGCGGGTTTCGGCGATCGCCTTCTCGACCTTCTCTTTGGTCGGTGCGTCGACCTTGTCACCGGCCTCTTTTAAGGTCTTTTCCGCGGAGTAGGCCATGGCATCGGCCTGGTTGCGGGTGTCGACTTCTTCCCGTTTTTTCTTATCCTCGGCTTCGTGCGCCTCGGCGGTCTTCTTCATCTTCTCGATCTCGTCCTTGGACAGGCCGGATGAGGCGGTGATGGTGATCTTCTGCTCTTTGCCGGTCCCTTTATCCTTGGCCCGGACATTGAGGATCCCGTTGGCGTCAATATCAAAGGTTACTTCGACTTGGGGGATGCCGCGCGGCGCCGGCGGGATCCCGTCGAGATGGAAGCGGCCGAGCGTCCGGTTATCTGCGGCCATCGGCCGTTCCCCTTGGAGAATATGGACTTCGACCGAGGTTTGCCCGTCAGCCGCGGTCGAAAAGACCTGGCTTTTTTCATAAGGGATGGTGGTATTCCGCTCGACCAATGGGGTCATGACGCTCCCCAGGGTCTCGATCCCGAGGGTCAAGGGGGTGACATCAAGCAGGACCATTTCCTTCGAAGTCTCGCCGGACATGATCCCGCCCTGGATGGCCGCGCCGAGCGCGACCACTTCATCCGGATTGACCCCTTTGTGCGGTTCTTTGCCGAAGAAGGCTTTAACCGTTTCCTGAACTTTAGGCATTCTGGTCATGCCGCCGACCAGGATGACCTCGTTGATCTGGTTGGCCTTGAGGCCAGCGTCGGCGAGCGCTTGTTTGCACGGAGCGATCGACCGCTCGATCAGGTCGCCGACCAGCTGTTCCAGCTTGGACCGGGTCAGCTTGATGACCAGGTGCTTGGGGCCGGAAGCATCAGCGGTCAGGAAGGGGAGGTTGATCTCGGTTTCCACGGCGGTGGAGAGCTCGCATTTGGCTTTTTCGGCCGATTCCTTGAGCCGCTGCATTGCCAGCCGGTCTTTACCCAGGTCGATCCCCTGGTCTTTCTTGAACTCGTCGAGCAGCCACTTCATGATGTGCTGGTCAAAATCATCGCCGCCGAGATGGGTGTCGCCGTTGGTCGCCAGGACTTCGATCGAGCCTTCCATGATATCAAGGACCGAGACGTCAAAAGTTCCGCCGCCAAGATCGAACACCGCGACCTTTTCCTCTTTCTTTTTTTCAATGCCGTAAGCCAGGGAAGCGGCGGTCGGTTCGTTAATGATCCGGACGACCTCGAGGCCGGCGATGGTGCCGGCGTCCTTGGTCGCCTGGCGCTGGCTGTCGTTAAAATATGCCGGGACGGTGATGACCGCTTTCTTGACCTGCTCGCCGAGAAAATCCTCGGCCGACTGTTTCATCTTTTGCAGGATCATGGCCGAGATCTCCGGCGGGGTGTGATCTTTCTCGTCAATCTTGATCTTAACTTCGTCTTTGCTCCCTTTAACCACCCGATAGGGGACATACTTTAGCTCGCCGCCGACCTCGTCGAACCGCCGCCCCATAAATCTTTTGATTGAGGAGATAGTATGCTCCGGATTAGTGATCGACTGTCTTTTTGCCACTTGGCCGACGACCCGGGCCCCGTCCTTGAGGAAAGCGACGATCGATGGGGTGGTCCGGCCTCCCTCCGAGTTCGGGATGACGGTCGCTTCTCCCCCCATCATTACCGCCACGCAACTGTTAGTTGTCCCCAGATCTATCCCAATGATCTTTTCCTGTGCCATTTCTTTACTCCCCCTTATCCTTTATTAATGTCAAATGTCCAATGACAAATGTCAAATTGATGTGTCGCTGCGCGACGTTATTAAAATGATATGCCGAAGGCATACCTTCATTTGTCATTTTTAATTGGTCATTTGTCATTGTTTCTTTTCTCTTGCTTTGTTAATGATTGCGCTAAGAACACGCTTCAATTCTTCCGCCTCATTAATTAAACTATCCAATTCAACAATATTATCTTTATGTATCAATTCCGCCTTCTTAATTAGCTGTAGCCAATAATGCGTTTCCCTTGCTTCTTTCCTAGCAATCGTTACTTTATTAATAAAATCGGCTTTCGACGAAGCGCCATCCGCTTCTTCCATATTCGCCCCAATCGATGTCCCGGAACGGATCAATTGCTTAACCAAAACCGCCCCCGCTGCCGATTTCGGTAACTTATCAGCAAACTTTATTATCCTGACCGCAAATTCCAGTGCTCTATCCTGAATTTGCATTATTTAATCCACGTAACATAAATCAACCCAAATGTGGCTAGTGTGAGTGCTCCCGCCAAAACAACCTGCCAAAACGTAAGTTGACCTTGAGATTTAGCTGTTTTCTCGTTTGAATTAGCTAAATTGCCTATTGAACCTATCAAAGCCAAGATTCTGTCATCGTTTTCTTCTCGTTTTTTCATCTCAAGAACATGTTGAGCATATCTCGACTTCTCTGAATCCATTGCCCCGTAATAGCTGAACGCAAGGTTTTCCCCCAATTCTTTTATTGTCAATGAATCTATTTTTATTTTTGATTCTTCATTTAACATAAGCTTGTTGTTGATTTCCGATTAGAATAATGTCGCCGCAGGCGACACCTTCATTTGACATTTGTCATTGGACATTTGACATTCAACGCGACATTGGACATTTGTCATTTCTTGCTGACGATCACCATAGACGGCCGGATAACCCGCCCGTGCAAGGTGTAACCTTTTTGCATCTCTTCAATGATAACATTCTCCGGGCCGTGGTGCTCTTTCTGTAAAATTGCTTCGTGTAAATTTGGGTCGTAAACTTTGCCGACCGCTTCGATCACTTTGACCCCGTGTTTGGTTAAGACGTCCTCGAGCTGGCGTTTGATCAGGGCAAGCCCTTTGGTCAGCTCTTCCCCGGCCTTCATCTTGGCGGCCGCGTCGAGCGCCCGGCTAAAGCCGTCGAGGACGGGGAGGGTGTCGCTGATCAGCGTTTCGTTGGCGAACTGAACGAACTGTTCCCGCTCGAGCAAAGAGCGCTTCTTGAAGTTATCAAGATCGGCCATTGCCCGGAGCATCCTATTCTTCCCCTCGGCTACCTGCTCCTTCATCAGCTCGAGCTCGCTTTTTTCTGGCGGCAGTTCCGGCTTAATTTCTTCCAACTCTTCAGTCATTATGTCCCTCCAATAAAACTTCCAGGCGTCGGGAGATGCTTTCCAAAATAGTGGCGGTCCGGGCGTAGCTCATCCGGGTCGGTCCGATGACGCCGAGCCCGCCGGTCACTTTGTTGACTTTATACGAGGCCATGACCACGCTGCAGTCCTTAACTTCCTTAAAAGTATTCTCCGCGCCGATCTTGATGGTGATCCCTTTTTCGGTCGTGTATTCCTTGACCATGTTGGCCATCAGGTCCTCTTCTTCCAGTGTTTCAAAAATGCGCCGGGAGAGTTTGACGTCGGAATACTCCGGTTGCTTGAGCATATGGGCGAAACCACCGGCATAGACCCGCTGCTTGTCCTGCAGGGTGGCGATGACCGAGGCATAGTCGAGCAGGTGGGAGAGTACCTTGAGGGTCTGGTGCATGGTATCTTCCAGGTCATCGTGGATCTCTTTCAACCCTTCGTGAATGACCTCTTCTTCCTTGACCGTCAACTGGCGAGATTTCATCATGTGATCGACATAAAAGCGATAGCCGAGGTCGGTCGGGACCCGCCCGGCCGAAGTGTGCGGCTGGACGATCATCCCGAGCGCTTCCAGGTCGGCCATTTCGTTGCGGATGGTGGCGGGGGAAAGATCGGGCATGTAAGCGCGCCAGATAGTGCGCGAGCCGACCGGTTCGGCTGTGTGCAGATAATCCCGGACGATCGCCTCTAAAATACGTTTTTTACGGTCATCTAATTCTAACTTAGCCGGCATTAGCACTCTCTCCTTTGGAGTGCTAATTATAACAAGTTTATTGTATAAGTGTCAAGAGGGCGGATTTGATGAAATTCCAGATTGAAAATGATGATAATCTCATTAGCAGGAGGCTGATGAAGTGGACGTTAAATTTCCCGTGTCTTCTTACAGAAAACTATTTGATTACCGATGTTTTATGGCGGCAGGTCATTCGCCGGCAGTCGGCGTGCAGCTAAAGGCGGAATTTGTTAAACCGGGCAGGCCACAAGTCATCAAGACGATCCTTCTGGTTGATGATGACCCCAATTATTTGAAAAGTGCGCAACAGCTGCTGAGAGATTACAATGTTAAAGTTGTAGCGGTTGATCCGGGTCTCCCAATAAGAGAGCAGGGACTTAAACTCGTTGCTGAACACAATCCGGAATTGGTTGTTATGGATGGGCAGATGTTCAACACCTCGGGCCCGGAATTAGTAAAGGAATTAAGAGATTTGAAATATAAGGGTTATATTGCAGCCAATTCAGCCAGCGGTAAGAAGAACAAAGAGATGATGGGGGTGGGAGCGGATTTTGTTATACCAGGAAAAGGATTCTTCAATTTCTTGGGATATTTGAAGGCCTAAGGCTTATACGAACTTCTCGAAGACCAGATTGCCCAGATATAGACCTTGCCGGGTTAGTTTATAATTCCCCTTTTCCTCGGTTAACAAGCCGTCTTTTATCAGTTCAGCGACTTGAGCCTCAAAGCCTTTAAATTTCTTAATTGACAAACCGTCCAGGAGGCGGAGGCCGAGGAAGATCGTTTCGCGTTGGTCGGCAGTCGAACCTGGAAACCTGCGACTAAACGTCGCGGTTTCCAGGTATTTTTCGATACAGTTTGGATTAGACCAGCGCTGGCCGTTTACATGGGAGTGCGCGCCGGCGCCAATGCCGAGATAATTCTCGTTCCGCCAGTAAACCAAATTGTGCTGACATTCATAACCCGGTTTAGCAAAATTAGAGATCTCATAATGTTTGTAGCCGTGAGCGGCCAGTTCTTCGATGGCATATTCATACATTGCCAGCTCTTCATCTTCGGAAGGGAGACTGAGGCCCTCATCCGCTCTACCAGAACTATGCACCTTCTCTCCCCTCATCCAATGCGCCAAGGAGGCGCACCTTCTCCCAAAGGGAGAAGGTGTTGCGCAAACGGGAATTAAAGGCGAAGTACCCTCTCCCTCTGGGAGAGGGGGGACACTTTGCGTAAGCGGGTGAGGGGGGGAGAAGGTGTTTTGCAAGTCTGCTTGGCTCATTACCCTCTCCCTCTGGGAGAGGGTGCGTCGGTTTGCGGCAGCGGGTGAGGGCTCTTTGAACCTTTCCCAGAAAGGTGTTCCCTCTTCAATTTGTAAATTATAAGTTGAAAGATGTTCTGGTTTTAGCGCGATCGCCGTGGCCAGATCGCGTTTCCATTCAGCTAAGGTCTGCCCGGGCAGGGCGAAGATCAGATCGAGATTAATATTGTCGAAGCCGGCGTCACGCGCGTCCTGATAAAAACGTTTAGCTGTGGCGGAGTCATGGATCCGCCCCAGGGTCTTTAGCTGCCGGTCGTTGAACGACTGGACGCCGATCGAGAGACGGTTGATACCGAGTTGTCTAAGGGCTTTTAGCTTGGCTTTGCCGGCAGTTCCTGGATTAGCTTCGATGGAGATCTCTGAATGACTAATGACTAATGACGAATGACTAATGAATGTGGATAATATTTTATCGAAATGCTTTGGTTCGAGCAGGGTCGGGGTCCCGCCGCCGAAGAAGACAGTAGAACACGGAACATAGAGCACAGAACACCGGGACTCGAATTCTCGGATCATCGTCTCAACATACTCGTCAATGAAATTTTCCTTCCCGGCATAAGAAACGAAATCACAGTAGTTGCACTTTTGTTTGCAAAAGGGGATGTGGACGTAGAGCGAGGCGGTCATTGCCCGATGCGCAGGACGGCGAGGAATGCTTCCTGGGGGATCTCGACCCGGCCGATCAGCTTCATCTTCTTTTTCCCCTCTTTCTGTTTTTCCAGGAGCTTCCGCTTGCGGGTGATGTCGCCGCCGTAGCATTTGGCCAGCACATCCTTGCGCCGGGCGCGGATCGTCTCGCGGGCGATCACTTTGCCGCCGATCGCCGCCTGGATCGGGACAGAGAACTGATGCTGGGGGATCTCCTCGACCAACCGCTCGGTCAGCTTCTTGCCGTAGTAGTAGGCGCGGTCGCGGTGGACGATGAAGGAGAGAGCGTCGACCAGCTCCCCGTTGATCAGGATATCGAGTTTGACGAGGTCAGAAGGCCGGAAACCGATCTGCTCGTAATCCATCGAGGCGTAACCTTTGGTCACCGATTTAAGCAGATCGTGGAACTCGATGATCACTTCGGCCAGCGGTATTTCATAAGTGGCCACGGCCCGGGTCGGGTCGAGATATTCCAGGTTGATGAAGGTCCCCCGTTTTTCCGTGGCCAGGGTCATGACCGAGCCGACGTACTCGGCCGGGGTGAAGATGCTCACTTTCAAATACGGTTCCTCGATCGATTCGATCGCCGACACATCGGGAAGCTTGGTCGGGTTGTCAATGAACAGGGTCTTTTTGTTATGCAAATTTACTTTATAGACGACGTTCGGGGTGGTGGCGATCAGCCCAATATTAAATTCCCTGGTCAGCCGCTGCTGGGTTATTTCCAGATGGAGGAGGCCGAGAAAACCGCAGCGGAAACCAAAGCCGAGTGCCGCCGAGGTTTCCGGTTCATAAAAAAGGGCGGCGTCGTTAAGCTGCAGCTTTTCGATCGATTCCTTGAGGAGCTTATAATCTTCGCCGTTGATCGGATAAAAACCGCAGAAGACCATCGGCTTGATCTTCTTATAGCCGGGGAGGGCAGTGGTGGCCTGCCGCTTGATATTGGTCACGGTGTCGCCGACGTGCGCGTCAGAGATGGTTTTGATATTGCCGATCAGATAGCCGACCTCGCCGGCGGAGAGAGTGTCGCGCGGGATCAGGTCGAGCCGGAGGGTGCCGATCTCCAGGGCCTCAAAATCCTTGCCGGTCCCCATTAACAGGATCTTGTCCCCCTTATTTAACGTGCCGTTGACGATCCGGATATAGATGATCACGCCGCGGTAGGGGTCGTAATGGGAATCAAAGATCAAAGCTTGCAGCGGCGCGTCGGGATCGCCCAGCGGAGCGGGGACCCGTTTGATCACCGCGTCAATGATCTCGCCGATGCCGCGCCCCTCCTTGGCCGAAGCGAGCAAGATATCCTCGGACTTGAAGCCGAGGGTGTTGATCAGCTCGTTCCGGGCCATTTCCACCTCGGCGCCGGGGAGGTCGATCTTGTTGATGATCGGGATGATGGTCAGTTTATTGTTCAAGGCGAGGTGGTAGTTGGCGAGGGTCTGCGCCTCGATCCCCTGGGTGGCGTCGACCAGGAGGAGGGCTCCTTCGCAGGCGGCCAGGGAGCGCGAGACTTCGTAAGAAAAATCAACGTGGCCCGGCGTATCGATCAGGTTAAGAATATAGTTTTGGTATTCCATCCTGATCGCCTGCGCCTTGATGGTGATACCGCGTTCCCGTTCCAGGTCCATCGTGTCGAGGACCTGGGCGCGCATATCGCGTTTGGCGATCGTGTGGGTGAAGTCGAGCAGGCGGTCGGCCAGCGTCGACTTACCGTGATCGATGTGGGCGATGATGGAAAAGTTCCTGATCCGGTTAAGCATTATTATTTCATTTTATCATAATTAATCGAAGTTGACAGGTTTGATGTTATCGGCGATAATAAACGCAAGCATGAAACAGCTTTTTTTCCCGCTGTTAGCCGTCGTTTTATGCGGTTCGACAGCCATGGCCGCGCTTGACTTGAGCGAGATCGGTGTCGGCGCCCGGCCGCTTGGCCTGGGGCGCGCTTATGTTGGCTTGGCCGATGACGCCAATGCTATTTTTACCAATCCAGCCGGGCTGGCCCGCAACAAGAACCTCAACTTGACCAGCATGAGCGGGGCGCTGCTGGGCGACATCAATTACGTCCTGATCGGCGCGGCCAACGAATCACCGCTCGGCAAGTTCGGGGTCGGCTACATTAACGCGGCGGTGACGGCCATTCCGTTGACGCGCCTGGTTGGCTCCGGGCCGAGCCTGGAAGCGCAGCAATATGATTCAACCGATTATGGTTCCAGCCTGGTCCTCTTTTCATATGGGTCCAAGTTAAGCCGCTTCCTGCGCAATGGGGCAGGGCAGAATGTCTCTCTGGGAGCGACCTTGAAGCTCCTCTCGCAAGGTTTTTCCGGCGGCGGCTCGGCGATGCAGAACGCGAACGGGAGCGGGATGGACGCCGATCTCGGGGTCCTCTGGGAAACTAATTCAAAATTAAGCCTTGGTTTAACTCTGCAAAATTTCCTGCCGGCCACTTTTGGCGGGAAGTTTACCTGGCAGAAAAACGGGGTGATCGAAGGGATCCCCTTGATCACGCGGGCCGGCGGGCATTACGCCCTCTGGAGCAATCTAGATCTGATGTGTGATTATGAAAAGAGCCAGGCGGTCGGCCGGCCCGGGGTTTTTCATCTCGGTTCCGAATTCTGGCCGATCGAGACGCTAGCCCTCCGCCTTGGCCTTGACCAGAAACCGCGGGCGACCGAGAGCGGCGTCGGCGTCGATAATAACCTGACGGCCGGCGTCGGTTTCGCTTTTGGCGGTTTTACTTTTGACTACGCCTATCACCAGTTCGGCGAGCTGTCAGAGAACGCCACGCATTTCTTCTCGCTAGGCTACCGCGGGACCGACCGGGAAAAACTGCGGGAGAAGGCCGCTGCCGAGAAGAAGAACCGGCGCTCGACCATCCCCCAGCCGGAGATCGTTGCCAAACCGAAGTTGAAGTCCTTTAGCGACGTGCCTGATGGCTATTGGGCTAAAAAACCGATTGAGTATCTGTCGACCCTGGGGATCATGGGCGGTTATGGCGACAACACTTTCCGGCCGACCCAGGAGCTGACCCGGGGCGAGCTGGCGGTCCTGCTGGTCAAGGCAAAAGGCTTTACCGTCGGCACTGACGTCCGGGTCAGGTTCAAGGACGTGCCGCTGCAAAGTTTTGAAGCCCCCTACATCAGCTTTGCCGTGGAGAGAAAATATATCAACGGTTATCCCGATAAGGCCTTCCGGCCGCAGAATCGCGTTACCCGGGCGGAAGGGGCGATGATTTTGGCCCGTTGGGCGGGGCTTTATCAGAAACCGAAGCTGGCGGCGCGGCCGTTCCCGGACATGCCTGTCGACCATTGGGCCTCGCCGGCCGTAGCCGCGACCAAAACGGCCGGACTATTCGAGTACTTGTCCGGGCAATCGTTCGGCCCGAAACTCAACTTGACCCGGGCGGAAGCGGCTGAGATAATCTCTAAGGCCCCTTTTGCGAAAAAACAGATCGAAAAGCTGATCTCGGGCGGGGAAGAATAGCGCGGATTAAGTTTCCCTTCAAAGGCGGGCGATATGTATCAATACAGCAAACCAAAACCAATCCCCATCAAACTGATTGATTCTGCTGGGTTTGATTTGCGCCAAAAGGCATTTCAGTTCGTTTCCGCTAATCCGAATACAACCGGAGCAGAAAGAGGGAGTGAAGAACAGCAGGGGTTTGGTGCTTTGGCGGAAATAGTTGTACGGAAATATTTAGGAATGCCTGAAATTAATCCAAGCAATCGGCCTTCTTTAGGTTATGATTTTCTGCTTCCAACCGGAATCAAGGTTGATGTTAAATGCAGAGGCGGCACGCTGCCATTTAAAGAGGAATATTTAAGCAACGATGATATTCCAAGAGAAGCAAAACATAATTTTTGGCCAAGGCAAATGAACGATGATCGATTAGATGTAGATATATACTTAATGACACACCTTAAAACCCCTAGTAAAAAAACAAGAAAACTACCTGGGACAAAAAGACAAAAATGGATATTATATATATGTGGTTGGGTTTCGAAAGAAAGGGTTAAACGAGAAGGCGTGTATTTACCTAGAGGCTCATTAACCGAACAAGGCAAGACGTGGTTTACTTATCAAAAGCATGATATTGAATTTTATAATAAAAATTTGAATGGCTTACAAAGCTTAGATGAGTTGCTCAAAATAGACCAATCTGATGTCAATGCTGATATAGCTCGAAAAGGGGATTTGAATCTCACTTCAGTTGATGCGATACGTATTACCTACGACTTGATTGGTCGAGGCATATTGAACAATAAACACTTGGAATATATTAAGAAAAAAGCAAATATAACTAATGAAATTAAGCCGATTTTAAGCTCAAATCAATATTTTCATCTTTTAGAATGGTTTAAAGAGGAAGGTTTAATAACAGACAAAGAATTAGAAAGGGCTGCCCAAATACTGAAAAAAGAACCTTACACGGGTATTTAGGCGAACAATCTGCTGTTTTCGACAGCGGCCTTCCTTTTTGCTTCTTTAATTCTTTTGTTGCAGATTTCAATATAGTCAATATGATGCTTTTTGTGCAAAAATACTTCCTCATTTTTTTCGATACCAATAAACAATCGATCCTCAAGAACGGCTGAAACAAGAAAACTCCCACTGCCGCAAGTATTGTCGAGGATAATGTCTCCTGGTTTTGTAAATGTTTTAATTAGGTATCTGCCTAGCTCGACTGGTTTTTGAGTAGGATGGTGAACAACGCCTTCACTCTCTGCCGTTTTGAAATAAACAACATCTGTGGGATACCGCTGGCCATCACTTTTAACTTTAACAGGCTTAAAATCCCCATAACAGCCTGTCAGCTGATTTTTCCTGAACCCCTTGTTATAAGGCTCTCCGGGAGTCATTTGCGGATTATAATCGGGTTGGTTTTTGTAAAATATGCATATATCCTCGTGCCTCCGAAGCGGTTGTTTCTTTGCATTAAGGAAATTAGTTGGCTTAGATTTTACCCAAATAATCTTATACTTAAATAACCTTGGATTGGATAGGATTAATTGGGCGGTAAACAACCCTTGTGAGGTAAGAACTATAACACCATTATCTTTAATTATTCTTTCATATTCAGTCCATAGTTTATCAAGGGGGATAATGCTGTCCCATTTGTTTTGGGTGTTTCCATAAGGGAGATCACACAGAACCATATTTATTGATTTCGGAGGCATGGTTTTCATTACTTCAAGGCAATCGCCTTGAAGTACTCTGTTCAGGAAATTGTTAATACTTTGATGTTGGGGAGCAGCTAAATTGTTTTCAGGTGAATATCTCATGCCTGGCGACGAATGTTTATCGGACTTAACGATCTCAACAACGACTCCTTGAATATTTACCCTTTGTGGGGAGAATATCATTGGGGGCATAGTTGAGTTAGCTGGTTGAAGTCGAATGTTTTTGTTTTCTTTGTACAGCTTTTTTAGGGTTACTGCTTGATTGTCTATTAAGGCAACAACTTTTTCCCCATTATTGGCCGTTGACTGGCTTTTTACTATAATGATATCGCCATCATTAATGTTTTCATCTGTCATGCTATTGCCAGAAACACGTAGCGCGTAAAACTCACCATTTTGAGTTAATTTTGATTTGGGAATGGCAATTATTTCTTTTTCCTGAATAGCTTCAATGGGTTCACCGGCGGCAATGGTTCCAAGCAAAGGCATACTAATTAACTGTTCATTATCATAAAGACTAATTGCGCGTGGCTGGTTTTCCTTTTTTTTTAGCAATCCAAGCGCTTCCAATGCTTTAACATGATGATGTGCCGTTGATACGGAAGAAAGTTTAAGATGATCCTTGATCTCCTCAAGGGAAGGGGCATACCCTCTCCTAAGTTGATGGTTTTTTATAAAGTCCAGGGTCTGTTTTTGCCTCTTGGTGATCATTTGACCTTCACTTACCTTCGCTTGACTTTCGATTCATTTTCGATTGACCTAATTATACCTGCGTCCTTGCGCGGCAGTCAAGCGATTATTCCTAAGGCGGGCTTGAAAAGCAAGCTAACACAACTTATAATAAGTGAAGCTTGCAAAAAATAAACTAAATTGTTAATGTGAGCGTTCGTTGAGCGAGGAGGGATGGCCGAGCGGCTGATGGCGCTAGTCTTGAAAACTAGTATGCCCGCAAGGGTATCGGAGGTTCAAATCCTCCTCCCTCCGTTTCGACCTTATATTTCGGATTTAGAATTTAGGATTTAGGATTTCGAGCGATAGCGAGCATGGAGGGGTACCCAAGTGGTTCAAGGGGACGGTTTGCTAAACCGTTAGTACCGTAAGGTAGCGAGAGTTCGAATCTCTCCCCCTCCGTTTATTAAGTCTTGAGAGTGAGTGTGAGTAGTTAGTAGTTAGCGGACGACGCTCAAGACTCAAGACGCACACTCACACTAAGTACTATTTATTATGTTTGATTTTGAAAAACTGAAGGTTTATCAGAAGGCCAAGGAAGCACGGAAGCTTCTATTCGCTCTTTTGGCCAACAGCCACCACGTCGATAAAGCCCTTTTTGATCAGCTTAAAAGGGCAGCGCTAAGCATAGTTCTCAATATAGCCGAAGGAACCGGCAAATCGTCAAGCGCCGATAAGAAAAACTTCTTTACTATCGCGCGCGGGTCAACCTACGAGGTAGTCGCGATCATCGACTTGTTATCTGATGATAAAGTGATCAACGAACTGCAACAAAAGGAATTGTATGCCGTGTTTGAAGAGATCTCGAAGATGCTCCTGGGGCTGATCAATTCAATTTAAAAAGTTACATAATACACCTTTCCAACATCCCCTTTAGCTGGTATAATAATTTTTTGAATGATAATTGATAAAGTGACAGTTTCTAAGTTATTAGTTATCGGTTATCGGTTATAAGTTGAGGTTCGCGCGGGCCCGTAGCGTAGTCTGGTTTAACGCGCCTGCCTGTCACGCAGGAGACCGAGGGTTCAAATCCCTTCGGGCCCGTTCTCCTTCGCCCTCGTCCCGACTATTCGTCGGGACTCGTGGCTACGGAGAACAAGTTTAGTTTCTTCTCGTATGTTCTGTCCCGCAGGAGACCGAGGGGTTCTCCCGCCCTCATTAATATATTTTGATATAGTGGAACGGCGGGATCCCGACGTTTCTATTATTTATATATTAATGTCCGTCGGGGAAATCCCTTTGGGCCAGTTTCTTTTATTATGCATTACTATTGTTTGGGTGTATAATTCAATTTGTCAACCATTCAGATTATCGCTAAAGTACTTAGGGTTCGGATTGAAGAACTTTTGAAATAGGGATGGCATAATATGAATAAAAAGCAAACGGTTATATTGTGGATATTAGGTATTTCATCTTCATTCTTTTTTATTTTATTTGGACTATGGAATTCAAACGTTTATTCGTTAGAGGGCCTATTAATAAAACTCCTTATGTTTTTATTTATTGTATTTTTACCATTTACAATTATTTTGGGTATTCTCTTCTATTCCTTTCGTGATAAAAACATTTAAATGAAAAAGAAGGTTATTAAACTTACTATTCCCGGGGATAACCCCTTCGATGTCAAAAAATAATAAAAAGCATTGACAAGAAGGCCATTCAAGAAAAACCTGTTTCTAAAAAGAAAGTAAGAATAGTTGCCGTTCACGGCAGGGCGGGGATTATGCCGGGGATGGGTGGTTGCCCTGAATGGCAAACCATAATGTTTGTGTTCAATATTGCAGAGATAATCAAATTCCTTTTTGATTTATACATAGAGTATCGTATGGTTAGCAAAAATTGTCCTTTTGTTTTTCCATTAATATTTGAGAGCGGGAAACGAAAGGTTAAAATAAATATGCAAAAATCCCTCTCCAAAAAAGATTTCGATAAAATAGTTGACCTCTATATTTAGTTGTCAAGGACCTCTGCAGCGATAAGCCACACTTCTGACTAATGCCCGAAGGATCGAGTGTTAAACGTATTAACAAGGGAAAATTAACGGCTTGTGTCTTTTCGTTGATTCTCTCACTTGTCTGTTTTCTAACAATCTTCTAACAATTAATTTAGAATAGTTGTTTGCTGGGGAAAGCTTGTTGGTTTAAACAGAGACAGGGAAAACGTAAGGGCAAAAATGCGTGGCAAAGGATGGGGAGAAAGAGGATAAATAATAAACTTGACCAGGCTTTCTATTGAAGTATAATCAGGATGTAGTTGAGTGAGTTGGTGGTATTTATTAGGAGGTGCCAATATGAAAAAAACAATTTGTCTTTTTGTCCTTATAATATTAGCTTTAAATATAATCTTTTCAGGCGCAGCTTTAGCACTGGATATGCAATATGGGCAATTAAAGGTGTTATCTAAGGGGCCAGCATGCTACGTGTTTGTAGATGAAGAAAAGTCAGGAGAAACCCCTCTTTTTCTCGAAGAAGTTGTTGCTGGGTCCCATTCAATTAGGGCTGTTGAAACAAAATCACTGAAGACCAAATATGAAAAGCTAGTCGTAATTAAATCCGGAGAGCTAACGACAATAATGGTTGATGATGAGAACTATTCCCCATCAACTAATCAATATTATTCGGGCAGTTCCGACAGAATGTTGTCAAATTTAAGTTTATATAGCTCAGAAAAGAAAGACCCGGGGATATCCGCGCTACTTTCTTTTCTGATTATTGGGGGTGGTCAAGTTGTCAATGGGAATTGGCCGAAAGCAATAGGATCTTGGGTTATTGCTATTGCTTCATACAGTGGGATGACTGCAAAATCCTATAATTATTACGGCACCAGCACTAATAATTCGAGCGGAACTTGGGCATTAGTTTATATTGCCAATTGGTTTTATTGGACTTATGATGCATACGCAGACGCGGACGATCAGAATAAAAAATTGAAAATTAAATATGGCATATCATCATTTAATCAACTTGAAGATAACACTATAAAAATATCCCTATATAATACAACTTGGTAGCACTCAATCGGGGGAATGCTAGGAACTCAGGATTATTCCGACTTTCTTTTTAAGTATTGATAGTTCATTGGGGCTTATTGGAATGACTTCCCAACGAGTTTGATTCTCGTTTATATGTATTTGTTCGATTGGTTCAGTATGTTTCCAGCCCGTTTCGCTGAGGATTTCGATCTCTTTAGCAATTCGCCTGAGTTCATTTATCCTCTCTACTTCTTTATCGGGCAGGATTATTGATGTCCCTTTATGCCCATCGCCAAATGATATGTGTAGACTGTAAAACATTTCTCAGACTCCCTTTGTATAAATATTCATTTTCCCAATTCTTCAAAAACAAGTATGTTGGAATTATAGATATGGAGCAATGAAAATTCAAGGCATTTCTTCTTTTATTTCTGTTTTCTAACAATTTATTTTGAATGGCCCATCCGCATAGTATGCCTATCGAGATCGGTAGGTAGCGTATGAATTACTAGAATAGTATAATCCTATCAAGAGTGGCATATAATTTATGTAGCATAGGGCCATTTTTGTGCATGAAGGGGGAACCATAAGTGAATAGCAAAAATAGCTTAATCTCCCATATTGAAGAACTGATTCGATCGGTTGTAGTAATTGTATTTTTTGTTGGTGGGCTTGGGGGTAGCGTTGTCGCGGCTTATACTGAAGGGAGCTTTTATAAGAATCTTGCTGCAATCTCTTTCCTCCCATATTTTAATATGTTGCTGTGGCAGTGGCCCTGGGGCGGAAGGGTGGAAAACTGGAAAATACCGTTATTTAAATTATTGGGAACTACGCTCTCAGTTGTATTTCTTGTCCTTGTCTTCGTAATCCCTGACTTAGCTATTTCGATTGGTTTATTGGCCGTATCTATTAGTTATATTATCTTCTTCGTCGTTCTTTGGTGTTTTTGGTTCATGGATAAATATATTATGGGCAAAAATGCATCAGAAAGACTTGAAGTGGTTGCCATACTCGTATTGCTTGCTATTCCTATTATTACATTAATGTTATGGAAAGAGACCTTATTTGGGTCGTTATGTCTTGGAACCTATTTAGTCCTTCTCGTTGCTTATTTGTTTTTGTCGACAATTCTTTATATATTTTATAAATTAGTTGGGAGGGATCTGGTTAGCATTCCTTTATTTGGAATCAAATATCTAAACGAGTATGCTTTGATCGTTGGATGCGGGATTGGCTTAACTATATTGTTTATGTTTGGACTTGAGCGAGTGCTATTCTTTCTTCCTAATGATTGGGGTTATTATAGCGATGAGAACTATCATTCTTACAGACAAGACATAGCTTTGTGGGGTGGAATAGCTATGTCTGGAATATTTATTTATCTTTTAAATAAGGTTTCCAACAATAGCGGGTCTCGCAATGAGGGGAACAAGTAGGTAAGGAGGGGACCAATGAACTATTTAGTGCCAATATTAGCTATAATTATGTTATTAGTTGCAGTCCCGGTAGGCATGCCATACGGATATTATATCCTTTTAAGGTGGTTTATTTGTGGAGCATCGGCTTATAATACTTATTTATCTTATGAACAACAAAAGAGGGTTTTTGTTTGGATGTTTGCTCTTCTCGCTATATTGTTTAATCCTATATTTCCAATATATTTAGATAAAGAGTTATGGGTTATTATTGATTTCATATCAGTGGTCATATTCTTTGTATCTCTGTTTATAATAAAGCCCATAGCCCCGAATAAATAGGAGGAAGACATAGAATGAAAAAGCTTGTATTAATGGCTTTGATTTGTTCTCTTTTGGCTTTTACTTCATTTGCAAAAAGTGTCCGTGTTAGCGGGCATATTAAAAAGAGCGGGACTTATATTGCTCCTCATTATAAGACATTCCCAAATAGAACTAAGATTGATAATTGGCCAACAAAGGGGAATGTTAATCCATATACAGGTAAAAAAGGTGCAAAAAGGATTTATTAAAATAGGTATGGTTTAGCGCTCAAAAATATTGTCTGATAGGTTGCTAAGTATGTTAAAACTTAATTTGTTTGAGAATGGCGTTGACTCAATTAATCATGGCGTTAAGCATTTCGCGGAATCTGACTATAAGCAAGCCATCCTTAGTGTTTATCAGGGGGTCGAGCTCCTCCTTAAGGAATCTCTTCGTAGAATAAGTCCGGAATTAATTTATACGGATAAGAAACCGGTGCACACGGGCTCGCACACAGTAGATTATAAAGAGCTACTTAATCGTTTGAGGGAATGCGATTTAACAGATGACGACAAAGCAGATCAATTGAAATTCCTGAGAATCGAAAGAAATAACATACAACATTATGAGGTGCATCTAAGCAAGGAAGATGCCGAGTGGATATTGGGGAAGGCGTTGAATTATATCTGTGTGTTTTCAAGCGAGAAACTGGGCGTGGAAATAGAAGACCAGGTTAGCGATGCGGACTGGAAGAAAATCGAAGAGTTAGTGTTTTCTTATGAGGAAAGAGACAAAAAAGCTAAGTCGAGAATGGGGGACGATACGCCCTATGGGAAAGAAGGCTCATCCTATACAGAGCTTGAATGCCCATATTGTTTGAATGAAACAATTTTAGTTAATCTGGATAGTAAGGTAGATGAGGCTGATTGTTATTTTTGTCATCAGAAGGCAACTGTCTTGGAATGCCCTAGATGTGGCACAAAGTATGCCATTATGAAAGAAGACAAAGCGGAAAAACAAGACTCGCCCTGCGATGCTTGCTTCGAAAGAGAGATGGGCCGTTAGGCCCTATTCAAGCATAATTATTAATTTCTTAATATCCTTCAAACAATCTTTTAACAAACACAATCAAACTGCTTTAAAGCCATTTCAAACCACCTTGAAACAGGGTTATCCTTCGTGATACACTTATTTCAAGAGGGGTTTGAGTCGCCTGTCACGATAGATGCTGAGTGTTCTCCCGCCCTCACTATTATATTTAATATAGCGGAGCGGCGGGATCCCGACGTTTCCATTATTTTAAATTAATAATGTCCGTCGGGAAAATCCGGCCGGGCCCGTTTATGTTATAATAAAGTCAGCGCGACCCGCTAGCTCATCAGGTAGAGCACTTGCCTTTTAAGCAAGTGGTGGTGCGTTCGAGTCGCACGCGGGTCAAAAAATGGCGCGGTAGCTCAGTTGGTAGAGCGCTGCCCTGAAAAGGCAGGCGTCGCCGGTTCAATTCCGGCCTGCGCCATTTTTTGCCAGCTGGCTTACCTTATACTGGAGATCAGAGGGAAGGAGAAAAAGATGAACCCAAGCTTGACCCAGGTTTTAGCCGGCACGACCAACGCCGCGCCAGCCGTACACCTTAACCCGTTTTTCCTGGCGGTCGGCCTGGTCGCTTGCCTGGCGGCCGCGATGTCGCTGGCCTGGCGCCGGCGGAGCCGAGGTTTGTCTTCGGTCATTGGCCCGGCCCCTGTCTTGGCCGACCGGGGCCAGGAAGAGAAGCTCGAGAAGCTGGCTTTCATCGTCGACCAGCTCAAGATCGATAACCAGCAGCTCTCACTGCAGAATACCGAACTCTCCGGCCAAGTCCAGGGGGTCAACGGCTGCCTGAACGACCTGAAACAGACCCGCGATGTCCTGGAAAAAAGCAATCTGGTCTTAAGCAAAGAATGTGAAAAGCTCCGGGCGCAAAAAGAGGAGCTGGTCTTGAAAGCTTCTGTCCCGTTGGTCAAGGCGAAGGGGCGGGCCAAGCCGGCCGCGCCTAAAAATTCCGCCTCAGGCGGAAAAATCATAAAGGGGGTAGTCCGAAAACCAGGCAGAGTTTCGCGCAAAACAAAATGAAGCGAATTCTCTTAGTCTCTTTATTCTGTCTGGGCTTGCTGGTGGTGGCTCGGGCCGAGTTCTCTTTTTATTTGATCGACAATTTCGAGTCCGGTAAACCGGACAAGTGGTATAAGTTCGGCGAGGTCAAATTACTGGTTGACAAAAACCCTTCGCTCGAAGGAACGGTCCGGGACGTCATTGCCGAATCATGCGGCGACTACTCGCTCCAGCTGAAAGGGCGGGCGACCAACTGGTTTGCCGGCGGCATTGGCACCGATATCTTTGCTGACGGGACGCCGTTCACCCGGCTGCAGATGGACGCTTACGGTAACGGCCACGCCGGGAGGATCAAGATCGAGCTCTTTGATGACGATAACGGCAACCTGGTGCTGGAACAGGACCCGGCGCGCGATTGGCTGGCGACGAGTGATGATAAGTGGGTCGCCGAGGTACCAATCCTCGGTCCGGGTTGGACCAGGATCTCCATTCCGTTCTCGGCCTTTCGGCTGGACAATCCCGGCCATGGGGATGGGGTCTGGAACCCCGACCATAAGGACGGTTCGGGCGGCTTGCTCAAGATCCAGTTGACCTTATTAACGGATAAACCGCAGGGCGAGGTCGAGGTGGCGCTTGACAACCTGCTGCTGACATACTGATGAGGAGGAAAAAAATGAAAAGAAGCTTAGTTTTGCCGGCGGTTATCATGTTGCTGGCCGGATTCGCCTGCCTGCCGGCAGGCAGGGTCTGGGCGGCCGATGCGGTAATTGACCGGGAGAACATGAGCCTCAAGGCGGGTCCGACCCAGCCGGGTGAGGGGCTCTCGCTGGTTTGGGTCGAAGCGCTGGTCTATCCCAAGACGGTTAGGGAAGAACGGGTCATTTCGCTCGGCGTCAGGACGGCCAACCAGGTCAAATCGGTCAAGGCGCTCTTTGATTTTAGCTCGGAGCGGATCGAGCTTTCCAGCAAGGATGGCGTCGCTTGGAGCAGTGCCTATAAGCTGCCGGCCAGGGTTGGCGCGGGTGTCCACGTGGTGCGCTATCAGATCGCTGGTGAACGCGGTGCCATCCAGCGGACGGTCGAGTTTTTCGTGGAACGGCCGTCAGCGACCGCATCAAAGGCAAGTAATGTTTCCCAGGGAGAAGCTTTTGACAATGCTGGCTGGCCGCTGACCGTGGTTGCCACCTGCTCGGCGGTCTCCAGCGACTCACGACGGGTCCTTTACCAGGGACAGGTCCTGACCGCGCTCTCCAAGATGCTGTGGTATAAGGTCGTCTTTGACGACGGTAAGGAAGGCTGGGTCTCCTCGGCCAACGTCAAAGAGCCGACCGAAGATCTTTTCCGGCTCGGCTGCCAGGCCTACAACGGCCAGAATTACGCGGCCGCCGTCAAACACTTCAAGAACGTGGTTAACGTCGATGCCCGCCAGGCTAAAGCTCATCTCTGGCTGGCCAAGACCTACCTGGCCCAGAATAACCTGTCGGCTGCCGGCGAGGCGCTGGGAGAATCACTCCGCCTCGATGACCGGGATATGGAGAGCCGGAAAACGGCTAACGACATTGCCCAGAAATTTTATGATCAGGGGAACTATTCATTCCGCTTCCGCCGCTACCACGATGCGGTGGCCAATTACCGCCAGGCGGTCGATCTGCGGCCGGACCTGACCCAGGCCTATGTCAGGCTGGGTGAAAGTTTGCGCTCCCTTGGTCTCAGGGAAGAAGCGCGTGACGCCTGGAAAGAAGGGCTGAAGAACGATCCGGAGAGCGTTGCTCTGCACTCTTTCCTCGGGCGAGAGAGAATAGCGGGGACGGCCGTCAAGCCAGCCGTCACGGGGCCGGTTGCCAGGGGACAAGGCCGGACAGCAGTCTCGGCCCTGGTCGCGGATGATTCGCTGAAGATTGTCCTGGGCCAGAAGACCAGCAAGGGGACCCGCCTCGAATCGGCCATCAAGTCGGTCGTCGCTCTGACCAAATCGCTCGGCACGCCGGTCGTGGCCAAAGGTTGGCAGATCCGTAAAAAGGGTGAAAAGTCTGTCGTCAAATATGTTTGTGAACAGAGCGGCGGCGCGCTCGAGACCTTTGACTGGCTGGTCGATGTTGATACCCGCCAGGTTTTGCCCGGCAACGATAACGCCCGTTTACTGATGAGCCGTTGGTAGGTCGCCGGTGTAGCTCAGTTGGTAGAGCAGTGGTTTTGTAAACCACAGGTCGTGGGTTCGATCCCCTCCGCCGGCTTTTTGCATCGGGACTCAGTTTGGGCCGACGTAGCTCAGTTGGTAGAGCAGCTGTTTCGTAAACAGCAGGTCGCCAGTTCGATCCTGGCCGTCGGCTTTTTATTGGGGCAACTGATCGCCAGTTCTCCCGACGACAATATATAATATGGAATGCCGGGATCCCGATGATTTCATTATTATTATATTTATAATGTCCATCGGGAGATTCTGGCCGTCGGCTTTTTTTGGTTGGGTGTCTTCAGTGTTGAGGAGTTCATTCTTGTTTTAAAGGCCCAACTCTAACTTTAATACTTTTATTTTTTTTCTAACAATTTCGAATTCGGAATCTTTAAAAGCACTGATAACGCGTCCCATATCACTTTTGCTTCCAATGGCATAGACTGCATCGCTAACTTTGCTCAAGGCTATTAGCTGCACTAAATGTGATGGGTCAGAAGAGAATTCAAGCAAAATATTGACCGCTAATTGAAAATCGCCATAATGATTATAATTGCTTACAACATCAACAAGATTAACTCCGGCTACTCGCTCCGCCGGGCCGGAAGATGCAAGCAGCGTTGTAATAGAATGCGCCTCTTTCTGGTCGGTTAAATCTTCCAGGCAAAAACTGTCCCAGTCAATTCTCTGGATCGATATCCCGTGTTGGAGATAAGTTTTCAAGCGGAAGTCATTTTGCTCGGGTGGCGGATCATCTGTCCCAAACAAACAGTCATTGAAAAAAATAAAAGGAGAGTGCCAAACAAAATGAGGAATAGCATTTTTAATATCATATTGAACGATCCCTTCATGCGAAAGAATATAGTTTCTGCTAATTCCCAGACCCTGCAAAAAAAGGTTGGCGCAACTGGTCAGATCTTCTATGGATGGCAAGCAATAGCCTGAAAAAGGATGGCTATGTATTTCGACATCACTGTATTCTCCCTGTCCAGGTAAATCAACCCCTTCATCATCCCCCTCAACCAGCAACCATGTTTGAGTTCCAAAAAAACGAAAAACACTGATTTCCCTTCCCAAACGCAAAATCTGATGCCGTTCCTCCTGAATTGCTTCAAGAACATTACTGTCTGCAATTTGATCCACTCTGCCAACAGTTGGTGATTTTTTCATGCGTGAGATCGCTTCACCAAGTAGAATAGGTGGTCTTTCACAGAGAGCGGACCAGCCTCCCTCTTTTAAAAAAGAGCGTACTTGTTCCAACCGCATATTCCAAAAAGCGGTGTCTAATTTTTTCTTTGTTGCTGCAGAAAAGCGAGCAACAGGCAAGGGTCCGATGGAAAGGGAGATATTGTTATTTATCGCGGACGTCACCATGATTTATTATCGATACAAACTCGCTTGAATTTCAACTTTAGCATTAAAACTATGGGAGCAAAATCCTTGCCTTTAGGGATAAATGACAATCCATTCAAATTGCTATATAATTTAAATTAAATTCAAGCTGGGAGAGTTCAGTTAACCTATAACATGAAAAAGCAGGTGGCGATCTACTGTTTCTACGGCGAAGAGGACTGGCTCATCGATGAGCAGGTCGCTCTGCTGAAAAAACAGGTTACCATGCCGGATTTCAACCTCGAGCATCTGGATGGCGCCAATTTATCCCTCGAAAATTTTTCGGCCGCCCTTTGCACCCAGACCTTGCTGGGCGGCGACCGCCTGGTCATCATCGACCGTTTCAAGGTCCCGGCCGAACAGCAGGCTCAATACATCGCCGCCCTGCAGGGGCTCCCGCTTGGAGTGACGGTCGTTTTCCGCCGGCCGGAGAGCGATAAGCGGACGAAACTTTTTAAATGGCTGGCTGAACATGCCGAGTGCCGCGAGTTCCGCTCTTTTGCCCCTTGGCAGGGGCGGGAGCTGATCGCTTGGCTCAAGGAGCGGACGCAAGGGCGCGGCAAGGTGATGTCGGACGGGGCGGCGCGGATATTACAAGAAATCTCCGGTTCCAGCCTCCGGTCTCTGGATAACGAGATCGAAAAGATCGTGACCTACGTTGGCGAGCGGACGGAGATCAATGAGGACGATGTTGAAAAGCTCGCCTCGCCTGGTGAGGTCAATGCTTTTGCCCTGCTCGACGCGCTGCGGGCGAAAAATGCCCGGCGGGCGCTGGATATCTTCCAACTCCTGCTCCGCAATCGCGAAGACCTCTTCCAACTGCTCGGCTTGCTGGCCTGGCAGTACCGGATCATGCTCCAGCTTAAGGCCCAGCCGGCGGGCGGGGCGCCGGGCCAGGGGATCGCGGCCAGTCCGTTTTTCGTCAAGCGCTGCCTCGAGAATTTGGGCCGTTTTAATCTGGAAGAGTTAAAGGGGATCATGTCTAAGTTGCTGGCCACCAACCTCAAGCTGAAGAGCGGCGAACACCAGGCGATGCTTTTTGAAATAATGCTCCTGGAACTGTGCGGGAGCTAAGATGAAAGAGGGCAAGCGCTTCCGGCTCCTCTTCGGCCTCTTCCTGGTGATCCTCGGCGTGATCTTGTTACGGCTGGTCTGGCTGCAGATCATCCAGCACCGTTTCTTCCTCGAAAGATCACAGGAACAGCGGACCAGGATCATCAACCTGGCGGCCAATCGGGGAGATATCCTGGACAGCCGCGGGCAGATCCTGGCGACCTCGATCGATACCTTTTCCATTTTCAAACAGAAACACGGCTTTGCCTGGATCGCCCGGCGTCTCCCCTTGGCTGAAGCCGAAAAGGTCAAGGCTAGCGCGCCGGACGACTACATTGTTGTCAAAGAAAAGAAACGGATCTATCCGAAGAACCGGCTGGCGGCCCAGCTGATCGGTTTTGTCGGTTCGGAGAACCAGGGTTTGTCCGGGGTCGAGCTGGCCTGGGACAAATACCTCAAAGGGAAAGAAGGCCGGGTCGTGACGGAAGGTGATCCGGAAGGGCGCGAGCTCTACGGCGCCCTGCGCACGATCGACCCCGGCGAAGACGGGATGAACGTGACCCTGACGATCGATGAGAATCTCCAGTACGCGGCCGAACGCGATCTAACCGAACAGGTCCGGTTGATGCGGGCGCAGTCCGGAATGCTCATTGTCATGGACGTCAAAAGCGGCGAGATCCTGGCCCTCGCTTCCAAACCGGATTTTGACCCGAACGAATATAAGAAAGCCGATCGCCGGCTCTGGCATCCGCGCTTCCTCGATCCATATGAGCCGGGTTCGACCTTCAAGCTGATCACGGCGGCCGCTGGGCTGGAAGAGCGGGTGATCTCCCCTGCATCCAGGCTCAAGGCGCTCAACCGGCTGGAGATCGGCGGCAAAGTGATAGAAAATTCACACCAGATCAAATGGACCGGCCCGGACATGTCGCTGGCCATGATGCTCGAGCAATCGATCAACACCGGCGCGGCCCAGATCGGCATAAAAATGGGGCCGGAAAAGTTCTATAACCGGCTCAAGCAGTTCGGCTTCGGCCGGGTGACAGATTTTGGCCTGGACGGCGAGTCGCGCGGGATCGTCCGCCGCTGGGATAACTGGTACAAGCCCGACGTGGCGATGATCTCCTTTGGCCAGAGCATTGCCGTCACTCCCTTGCAGCTTCTTTCCGCCGTAGCTGCTTTTGCTAACCACGGCCGGGTAGTCAAACCATTTGTTATCAAGCGGATCGCCAGCAATGACGGCCAATTTATCAAGGTCTTTTCCCGGGAAGAGCGGGGGAGGCCGGTTTCGGAAGCGACGGCCAAGGAGATGCTGAAGTTGATGTTCTGCGTCGTTATGAACGGTTCCGGCCGGCGGGCCCAGCTGGCCGATTTCAAGGCCGGCGGCAAGACCGGGACGGCGCAAAAAGCGGCCCCCGGCGGGCGCGGTTATCTGAAAGGCCATTTTATCGCCTCGTTCATCGGCGTCGCGCCGCTGACCGATCCGAACCTGATCGCCCTGGTCATCCTCGATGATCCGCAAACGACGATCTGGGGAGAAAGCGCTGCCGGGCCGCTCTTCAAGTCGGTGGTCAGCTACGCGCTCCGCTATTTGAACGTCAAACCCGACAATGCTATAATACCTTCGGAAAGCAATGAGCAAAAAAAGAGTTCTATCGGGTATCCAACCGACGGGTAGGTTGCATCTCGGCAACCTGATCGGCGCCGTTGAGAACTGGGTCAAGCTTCAGGCCAAATACAATTGTTATTTTTTTATTGCCGACCTTCATGCCCTGACGACCGCTTACGCTGAAACGGCCAATTTGCGCGAAGATATCAAGCAGGTGGCGATCGACCTCCTCTCGGCCGGTCTGGACCCGGAACAGTGTGTCATTTTCAAGCAATCGGACATACCGGAACATGCTGAACTCCATCTCCTCTTCTCGATGATCACGCCGCTTCCCTGGCTGGAGCGGGTGCCGACCTACAAGAGCAAGATCGACGAGCTGAAGGAGAAAGACCTCGGCACCTACGGTTTTCTCGGTTATCCGGTCCTGCAGGCGGCCGACATCTTAATATATAAGGCCGATCTGGTCCCGGTCGGCGAAGACCAGCTCCCGCATCTCGAGCTGACCCGGGAGATCGCCCGCCGTTTCAATTATCTTTACAAGGAAGTCTTTCCCGAACCGCAAGGGGCCCTGACCGCTTTTCCCGTCCTCCCCGGTCTGGACGGCCGCAAGATGAGCAAGTCTTACCGGAACACGATCGCCATCTCCGACCTGCCGGAGACGATCAGGAAAAAGATCGGCATCATGGTGACCGACCCGGCCAGGATCAAGCGTGACGACCTGGGCCATCCCGAGGTCTGCCCGGTTTATGCTTATTATCAGGTTTTCGCCAAAGAGCGCGCCGACCAGGTGGCCGTGGAGTGCCGTTCAGCCAAACGGGGCTGTGTCGACTGCAAGAAAGAATTAGCCCAGTTGCTGGTCGATTATCTGGCGCCGCTCCATGAGCGCCGTAAAGCTTTTGAACAACAACCGGACTTGCTGGCTAAGGTTTTGCTTGCCGGTGGAGAGAAGGCGAGAGCGGTTGCCGCCGCCACCCTGCGCGAAGCCAAGGAGGCGATCGGTTTATGATCACGGCCGAGGTCAGCTACCGGGTCAAGACCGAGGTTTTCGAAGGCCCGTTCGATCTCCTCCTCAAGGCGATCGACGACGGGCAAGTTGATATTTTCCGCGTCTCGCTGGCCCAGATCACCGCGGCCTATATCGATTACTGGCGCCAACAGGCGCCGAGCCTGGTCACGGCCGGTGATTTTCTTTACCTGGCCGCTTACCTGATCGAGCAAAAGACGCGGGGGCTCTTGCCGGCGCGCGAAGAACTGACCGCGGAGGCGGAAGAAACGGCCGTCCTGGAGGACTCGCTGCTCGCCCATATTCAGGAGTACCAGCTCTTCAAGCAGGTCGCCCTGGGCCTCAAGGAACGGAAAGACGTTTTTGCCCGCATTTACAGCCGGCATGAGGGTGAGCCGGTCGACCGTGAGATCGATCTGGTCGATATTTCCCTGCGCGACCTGGTGGTCGCTTTCCAAAAAGTCTACCGCGAGGCGGCCCAGCGCGAAAAGATCGTCGAGATCGTGGCCGAGGAGGTCTCGCTCGAGGAGCGGATCGCCGAGATCAAACGGCTGGTGGCGGACAGAGCGGACGGCTTGCCCTTTATTGAACTCTTCATCCGCCAGACCAGGTTGGAAGTAGTTGTCACCTTCCTGGGGATCCTGGAACTGGCCAAACAGCGCTTTATCCGGATCACGCAGGACAGGCGCTTCGGCACCATTTTGGTTTTTGCCCGACTGGACGTAGAAACAGTTATGGAGGTTAGTGCAAGTGGAACCGAACCAAGCGAAACAGGTAATTGAGTCTTTATTATTCGTTGCCCGCGAGCCGCTCTCGCTGGCGCAGTTGGAAGAGGTCATGGCCGCGCCGCGCGAGTTCCTGGCCGGAATGCTGGAAGAGCTGATCGCCGACTACTCGGCCAAAGGGATCCAGATCGTCAAAGTCGCCGGCGGTTATCTGATGGGGACCAATCCGGACAATGCCGAGTTCGTCAACCTGATCCTCCATCCGCGGGAAGAGACCCGTCTTTCCCACCAGGCGCTCGAAACATTGGCGATCATTTCTTACAAACAGCCGGTCACGCGGGTGGAAGTGGAGCGGCTGCGCGGGGTCGATTCCGGTTACATCCTCGAATCGTTGATCGCCAAAAAACTGGTCAAAGAAGCGGGGCGGAGCGAGGCGGTGGGACGGCCCTACCTGTACGCGACCTCGGAAGATTTTCTCCGTCATTTTGGCCTGCAGACCCTGACCGACCTGCCGGCCCTGCCGGCTTCGGAAACGGACCAGGAAAACCTCTTTAAATCGGCCTTGCAAGAGAACTAATTGCTTAGAGAACTCAAATACTGGTTAGGCCTCAATAATATCCCCGAACTTGGGCCGGTGACGATCAAGCGGCTCTGGAAACATTTTGGCTCGATCGAGCAGGTTTGGCAGGCGACCGACTTTAGCGGGATCGAGGGGCTCCGGCCCAGAGCGATCAGTTCTTTTCTGGCTAACCGGGACAAAGTCGATCTTGACGCGGAATTGGCTAAAGTCGAGGCGGCGCAAGTTAAAGTGCTGACCCTGGCTGACGACGATTATCCTGAACTCCTCAAGCATATCTACGATCCGCCGCCAGTCATTTATTATCGCGGCGAGATGTTACAACCAAGCGAAAGATCTATTGCCATTGTCGGGACAAGGCGAGCCTCCCGTTACGGCCTGGCCACGGCCAGGAAACTGGCGAGTGAACTAGCGGCGCTCGGGATCGTCGTCGTCTCCGGTTTAGCCCAGGGGATCGATGCCGCCGCTCATCAAGCGGTCGTGGCGGCGGGCGGGAGGACGATTGCTGTTTTCGGGACCGGGGTTGACGTCGTTTTTCCGGCGGACAATAAGTCCCTGGCTGAACAGATAGAAATGTCCGGCGCCCTGGTCTCGGAATTCCCGTTGGGTGAGCGGGGCGATCGGAGTAATTTTCCCCGACGGAACCGGATCATCTCCGGCCTCTCGCTCGGGGTCATCGTGGTCGAAGGTGATTACAAGAGCGGGGCGATGATCACGGCCAAGGAAGCGCTGGAGCAGGGACGGGAAGTCTTTGCCGTCCCCGGGAACGTCGGCCTTGAGGGGTCCAGAGGGCCGCACTGGCTGATCAAGCAAGGGGCAAAACTTGTGGAAACGGTTGAGGACGTTTTGGATGAGTTAAACCTCCAACTTCAAACATCCAACCTCAAAACAAATACCAAAACCCAAACAACAATATCCAAGCCGGAAAATTTAAGCCCGGAAGAAGAGAAGATCTTTGCGGTTATATCTCATGAGCCGAAGCATATTGACGCGATCGCCGTTGAGGTCGGTGTCTCCTCGCCGCAGGCGGCCAGTATCTTGATGATGCTCGAGCTCAAGAAGATCGTCCGGCAATTGCCGGGGAAGATGTTCATTGGCGTGGGGGCGGAATGAACGAAACTGAAGTGAACGCTCTGACCGGGCTGACCAAGGCGGAAGTTGACGCCCGGCTGAAGAAAAACGGCTACAACGAGCTCCCTTCGCAGAAACGCCGCAATCCGCTGCAACTCCTTTGGCATGTCGTCCGCGAACCGATGCTCTTGCTGCTGCTCGGCAGCGGCTTGATCTATGTCGTCCTCGGCGAATTAAAGGACGCCCTGATGCTCCTCTCCTTCGTGGTGGTCGTCATCGGGATAACTTTTTACCAGGAGAGAAAAACTGAACGGGCTCTGGAGGCGTTGCGTAACCTTTCGTCACCCCGAGCGCTGGTCATCCGCAATGGGGAACAGCTCCGGATCCCGGGCCGCGAGGTCGTGGTCGGCGACATTATCATGCTGCGCGAAGGGGACCGCGTTCCGGCCGATGCCCGGCTGCTATTTAATAGTAACTTGATGCTCGACGAATCGTTGCTGACCGGTGAATCGCTGGCGGTCGGCAAGAGCGAGTGGGATGGCCGGAGCAGCTCGCAGCAACCGGGCGGGGAGGGCCTCCCCTTTGTTTATTCCGGGACGATGGTCGTGCAGGGGCGGGGGGTCGGCCAGGTTTTTTCCACCAGCGCCGGGACCGAGATCGGCAAGATCGGCCGGGCGCTCGAATCTATCCAGGAAGAATCAACCCTGCTCCAAAAAGAGACCGGCCAGATCATCAAGTCTTTTGCCCTGGCCGGCCTGGTCCTGTGCGCCCTGGTCATTGTGGTCTATGGCTTGACCCGGGGGAGCTGGATCAATGGCTTCCTGGCCGGTCTGACCTTGAGCATGGCGATGCTGCCGGAAGAGTTTTCCGTCGTCCTGCTGATCTTTCTGACCCTGGGGGCGTGGCGCCTTTCCAAACATCAAGTCCTGACCCGCCGCATGCCGGCGATCGAGACCCTGGGGGCGGCGACCGTCCTCTGCGTCGACAAGACGGGGACCTTGACCCAGAACACGATGACCCTGGGGACGCTCTACGTCGGGAACGAGTTGTTTTCGGCGGCCGCCGGGCAACGACTGCCGGACCAATTTCACAACCTGATGGAATACTCTCTCCTGGCCAGCCAGCGCGACCCTTTTGACCCGATCGAAAAAGAGATCAAGGCTTGCGCGGAGAACTGGCTGACCGGGACCGAACATCTTAACCAGACCTGGCAACTGGTCAGGGAATACCCGCTCTCCAAGGAGCTGTTGGCGCTGTCGCATGTTTGGGCGTCGCCGGACAAACAGCATTATGTCATCGCCGCCAAAGGAGCGCCGGAAGCGATCGCCGACCTCTGCCATTTAAGCGCGGCGGAGAAAGAGTCGTTGGCCAGGACCATTGCCGAATTGGCAGATAAAGGACTGCGCTTGCTGGGGGTGGCCGAGGGAGCTTTCGAACGGACGGAATTGCCGGCCCAGCAACATGATTTTCCTTTTAAATTCATCGGCCTGATCGGTTTTACCGACCCGATCAGGAAGACGGTGCCGCCGGCGGTCAAGGAATGTTACGAGGCCGGCCTGCGGGTGATCATGATCACGGGTGACTATCCCGGTACCGCCAAATATATCGCCCGGCAGATCGGACTGAAAAACTCTGATGAAGTGATCACCGGACCGGAATTGATGGCGATGGACCGGCTGGAACTGCAGGCGCGCATCAATTCCGTCAATGTCTTTGCCCGGGTCGTGCCGGAACAGAAATTAAATATCATCAACGCCTTGAAGGCGAATAATGAAGTGGTGGCGATGACCGGTGACGGGGTCAACGACGCCCCGGCCCTGAAATCGGCCCAGATCGGCGTGGCCATGGGGGCGCGGGGGACCGATGTCGCCAGGGAGTCGGCCGATCTCGTCCTGCTCAATGATGATTTTTTCTCGATCGTGGCCGCGGTCAGGATGGGGCGGCGGATCTATGACAATCTGAAAAAAGCGGTCGCCTATATCTTTGCTGTCCACGTGCCGATCGCCGGGCTCTCCCTTTTCCCGATACTTTTCCACCTGCCGATCGTCCTCCTGCCGGCCCACATCGCTTTCCTCGAACTGGTCATTGATCCGGCCTGTTCGACCGTTTTTGAGGCCGAACCGGAGGAGGGCGGGACCATGCGGCGGCCGCCGCGCCCGCTGAACGACCGGTTATTCGACCGCGCTTCATTATTGATCAGCTTATTACAGGGTTTGAGCGTACTGGCGGTCGTGATGGTGATCTTCCTGCTGGCCCTTTATCTTGGTAAGAGCGAAGCGGAGGCGCGGAGCCTGACCTTTGCCACAATGGTCTTTGCCAACCTGATGCTGATCCTGACCAACCTCTCCTGGACGCAGAACATCGTCACGATCGTCCGGCATAGGAATACCGCTCTCTGGTGGGTAATGGGGGGGACCCTGGCGGCGCTGGCGATCGTCCTCTATACCCCTGTTCTGCGGGACCTTTTTCACTTTGAGGTCCTGCATGTGAACGATCTGTTGGTTGCCTTGTTTGGCGGGGCGGCCAGTTTAGCCTGGTTCGAAGGTCTAAAACTTGTGGGGAAGAGCTTTCCCGCGCGCCGCTAGACCACCATTCATTTTGGTTGCCAGATAGCCAATATCGGGTTACAATAACGATCATGGTCCTCTTCTCAGAAATGTTCGTTTCCGAATTGATCGGCGACCCGGTCGTTGACCGCGTCCAGGAGAGCGTCGGACGGGTCAAAGATATTATCATCACCTTGGGCGAGTCTTTCCCCCGGGTCACAGCTTTGCTGATCGCCCTGGCCGGCGAACAGAGTGGCGAGAAGGTCTTGCTGATCGGCGAGATCGACCTGATCGGCAAACAGTTCTGCTCCACCCGCACGACCAAGGAGCGCGTCCCGTTAACTTCACTCCGTGAAGGTGAGGTACTTCTCCTCCGCGACGTCATCGACCAGCAGATCGTCGACCTCGACGGCGCCCGGGTCATCCGGGTTAACGACTTGAAGCTGGCCAAGGTCAACGAAGATATCCGTTTGATCGCGGCCGATGTCGGCCTGAGCGGGATGCTGCGGCGGCTCGGTTTACTGGGGATCGTCAGTTGGTTTTACGGCCTATTAAAGAAAAACGTTCCGGAACAGCTGATCGGCTGGGACCATGTCGAAAACCTCTCCGGCGGCAAGATCGCCGTGCCGACCAAGACGATCACCGATCTCCACCCGGCGGACGTTGCCCAGATCATTTCCCAGGTCCAGACCGACAAGCGGACCGAGATCTTCTCCGCTCTGACCGAAAAGACGGCGGCCGAAGCGCTCCACGAGCTGGAGCCGATGCTGGGAGCGGTCCTGATCGCCACCCTTGATACCAAAAAAGCCCTCGGCGTCCTGGAAAAAATGCCGGTCGATGAAGCGGCCGATATCATCGGCGACCTGCCGGCGGAGAAAGCCGAAGAACTGCTCCGCCTGATGCGGGTCAGGAAAGCAGGCGAGATCCGCAAACTCCTCAAACATCGCGATGAGACGGCCGGCGGCCTGATGACGACCGAGTTCATTACCCTTGACCATGGCCTGACCGTCGAGCAGGTGATCGCCAAACTGCGCGAACTTGCCCCGGATGCCGAGACCATCTACTATCTTTACGTGGTCGACGAGGGGATGAGGCTGGTCGGGGCCCTCTCTCTGCGCCGGCTGATCATTTCACCGCCCTACAAGCCGATCACCGAGATCATGATCCGAGAGCCCTTTGCCATTTCAGCCGAGATGAACCAGCGCGAAGTGGCCGACTTCATGTCCAAATATAACCTGCTGGCCGTGCCGGTCGTTGACGCGGAAAGAAAGATCCTCGGCATCGTGACCGTTGATGACGTCATGGACCTGATCCTGCCGCCGATCTCGCGGCGCAAGAGGCAGACGCTCGGATGAAGTTTAAGAACTGGAATTACTGGAAGCTCCGCTGGCTGATCTTCCTGTCGGTGGTCGGTCCGGGGATCATCACCGGCACGGCAGACAACGACGCCGGCGGGGTGGCGACCTATTCGATCGCCGGTGCTCACTTCGGCTACCAGATGCTTTGGATCCTCATCCTGGTGATCTTTATGCTTTATGTCACCCAGGAAATGGGGATGAGATTGGGGGTGGTTACGGGGAAAGGGCTAGCCGATCTGATCCGGGAAAGGTTAGGCTTGCGTTTTTCTTTGATCATCATCGGCCTGGTCTTTGTGGCTAATTTCTCCAACATTCTGGCTGACGTGGCCGGGATCGCTTCCGTGGCCGATATTTACAGCATTCCCCGCTTGATCTTTGTGCCGATCTTTATCGGTTTGATCTGGTACATTATTCTTAAGGGAAGTTTTAACTTTGTGCAAAACATTTTTATGACCTCTTGTATCTTGTTCTTTTGTTATATTGTTAACGGTTTTGTCGCCCGGCCGGATATACCGGCGATGCTGCACGGCGTTTTTGTCCCCACCTTGCCGCTTAATCGTGATTTTCTTTTCCTGGCCACGGCCTCGATCGGCACGACCCTCACTGTTTGGGGGCAATTTTTTGTTCAATCCTATTTTGTCGATAAGGGCGTGGGTAAAAAATATATAAAAAGCGCCCGCTTGGATATTTTTTTCGGCTCGCTGTGGTGCGGGGTAGTGGCCTTCTTCATTATTGTTTCAGCGGCGGCCACCTTGCACGTGAAGGGGACCCCGGTCAATAGCGCGGTCGATGCGGCGTTGGCGCTCGGTCCCTTGTTGGGCGACTTTGCCAAGCACCTTTTTGCCTGGGGGTTGTTGAACGCTTCTTTGCTGGGGGTTTGCGTGATCTCGATGGGTACGGCTTATGCCTTGACCGAGGTGCTAGGCACCGAACGGAAGGTTAACGCAACCTTCCGGGAAGCTCCTTTGTTCTATTCGATCATCGGGTTTTGTCTTTTGGTCAGCACCTTATTGGTCTTTATCCCCAACTTCCCGATCATTTTTGTTTTGACCGCTTCCCAAGCTTTGAACACTTTGATCTTGCCGATCCTTTTTTATGTTATTTTGAAACTGATCAATGATAAAAAACTGATGGGCGCCGACGCTAATGGGCCGATCTTCAACGCTATTTCCTGGTTGACGATAATTTGTTTTACCGTCATTTCTTTCTTGATGCTTTACTTCACTTTCTTCAGGTGAGCGCTGGCCCCGGCCTTGCGGCTTTGGAGTTAACATGATAAAATCTCCTCCCATGTTCAAGAAGATACTGATCGCCAACCGCGGGGAGATCGCCGTCCGGATAATCCGGGCCGCCAAAGAGCTGGGGATCACCGCCGTCGCGGTCTATTCCGAAGCGGACAAGGACGCCCTCCACGTTAAGATCGCCGATGAGTCCTACTGCATCGGCCCGGCCGCTCCCGGCCAGAGCTACCTCAATATCCCGAGCATCATCAGCGTGGCCGAGGTCTCCGGCGCCGACGCCATCCATCCGGGTTACGGCTTCCTGGCCGAGAACGCGAAATTCGCCGATATCTGCGCGGCCAACGGGATCGTTTTTATCGGCCCGCCGATCGACGCGATGCAGCGGATGGGGGACAAGGCGACGGCGCGCAAGACCGTCGCCAAAGCCGGTGTGCCGACCGTGCCCGGCTCCGACGGGACGATCGCCGACGAAGGGGAAGCCAAGCGGGTTGCCGACAAGATCGGTTATCCGGTCGTCATCAAAGCGACGGCCGGGGGCGGGGGGCGGGGGATGCGGGTCGTCTGGCAGGGTGATGAATTCGTCCATCTGATGCGGACGGCGCGGGCCGAGGCCGGCGCCGCCTTCGGTAATCCGGAGGTCTACGTCGAAAAGTTCATTGAAGAGCCGCGCCACATTGAGGTGCAGCTCCTGGCCGACAAGCACGGCAACACCATTTATCTCGGGGAACGCGATTGCTCCATCCAGCGCCGGCACCAAAAACTGGTCGAGGAATCGCTCTCGCCGGCGATCGATGAGAAGACCCGCCGCAAGCTGGGTGAGTCGGCGGTCAAGGTGGCCAGGGCGGTCAATTACTTCAGCGCCGGGACGATCGAATTTCTCTTTGACCGGCACGGCCACTTTTATTTCATGGAGATGAACACCCGCATCCAGGTCGAACATCCGGTCACCGAAATGATCACCAATATCGATATCATTAAAGAGCAGATCATCATAGCGGCCGGAGAAAAACTGCTGATCCGCCAGGGCGACGTTAAATTTCAGGGCCACGCGATCGAATGCCGGATCAATGCCGAAGACCATACCCGCAACTTTATGCCATCCCCTGGTGAGATCAAGGCTTATCATGCCCCGGGCGGCCCGGGCATTCGGGTCGACAGCCATGCTTTCTCCGGCTACGTCATCCAGCCGCATTATGATTCGCTGGTCGCCAAGCTGATCGCCTGGGGCAAAGACCGCCCCGAAGCGATCCAGCGGATGGCCAGGGCGCTCGATGAATTTGTCATTGACGGCATCCACACGACGATCCCTTTCCACATCAAGGTCTTAAAAAACGAAGCTTTTAAGCGCGGGGACGTCACGACTAAATTTATCGAAGAGCATTTTGGGGTCGGTGGTTAGCGGATGGGTAAGCGTTCAACCTCCCGCCGCCTCGCTATGCAGGCCATCTACCAGGCCGAAGTTGCCGATACCACGATCGAGACCGCGCTCCAGAACCTCTTTGCCGCGGAAAAGCTGATCCCCGCCACGGAAAAGTTCGCGGTTGAATTGGCCGGGCAAGCGTGGGCGGAGCGGGCGGAGAGCGACCGGGCGATCACTAAACTCTCCAAAGATTGGCCGCTCGACCGTTTAGGCCGGGTTGACCACAGCATTCTCCGCCTGGCCCTGTGCGAGCTGCGCGCCGGCGAATTGCCGGCCTCGGTGGTGATCGATGAGGCGGTCGAAATGGCGAAAAAGTATTCCAGCCAGGAGGCCGCCAAGTTCATCAACGGCATCCTCGGCGGGTATTTGAAAAACTAGCCTTTCTGTGATAAAATAATTCCATGTTCACGGGGATAATCGAGCAAGTAGGCACGGTCGTCTCGCTCATCCGGACCGGTTCGGCCGCCAAGCTAGCCATAGCTGCCCCCAAGCTGTTCGACGACGTTAAGATCGGCGATAGCGTCGCGGCCAACGGCGTCTGCCTGACCGTGACCGCCGTCCGCCGTGATTTTGCCGAATTCGACCTCTCGGCCGAAACACTCAAACGCTCGACCTTTACTTTTATCCGCATTGGCGACAAACTAAACCTGGAAAAAGCCCTGCCGATCTCCGGCCGTTTGGGCGGCCATTTGGTCAGCGGCCACATTGACGGGACGGGGGAGATCAGGCACAAGGTCGGCTCGGGCGAGGGGTTGGAACTGCATCTCTCCGTGCCGAGCGAACTGATCCAATACCTGGTCCCCAAAGGGTCGATCGCCGTCGATGGCGTCAGCCTGACGGTGGCCGATTTCCGCGACGGGCTGGTCCAGCTTGCCGTTGTCCCGCATACCCTCAAGACGACCACCCTGGGACAGAAGGCGATCAGTGACCGGGTCAACATTGAGGTCGATATGCTCTCCAAATACATTGAGAAGCACCTGCACGGCGAACCGCGCGGCATCTCGGAAGAGATGATGATGCGGGCCGGTTTTATGCCTCTCGGCTGGTCGGATAATTAAGAGCAAATGAACACGGTATTCAACTCGATCCAAGAAGCGATAGACGATATCAGGAACGGCAAGATGGTCATTGTGGTCGACGATGCCGACCGTGAGAATGAAGGCGACCTGGTCATGGCGGCCGAGAAGGTCACCCCGCAGGCGATCAACTTCATGATCACCCACGCCAAAGGGTTGGTCTGCGTTCCGCTGGCCGGCGAGCGGCTCGACCAACTGGAGCTGCGCCAGATGGTCGACCATAACCGCGAGACGATGCGCACCGCCTTTACCGTGTCCGTCGACGCGCACGCCCGTTTTGGCGTGACGACCGGCATCTCCCCGGCCGACCGGGCGATGACCGTTGAGGTCTTGATCAATCCCCGCTCGAAAAAAGATGACCTGGCTACTCCGGGCCATGTTTTTCCGCTCCGGGTCAAAGAGGGTGGGGTGCTGAAACGAGCCGGACACACCGAAGCGGCCGTTGACCTGGCCAAGCTGGCCGGGTTATACCAGGCGGCCGTCATTTGCGAGATCATCGACCGGAACGGTGAGATGATGCGGACGCCGCGGCTGATGGCTTTCGCCCGCCAGCACCGGCTCAAGATCGTGACCATTGCCGACCTGATCTCCTATCGCTTGAGCCATGAGAAGATGGTCAACCGGGTGACGGTCAATAAACTGCCGACCCGCCATGGCGAGTTCACGGCCTACGGTTACGAAGACCTGCTCAACGGCGAATACCATGTTGCTTTGGTCAAAGGGAATGTCAAAGGGAAAAAGGACGTGCTGGTCCGCGTTCATTCGGAATGCCTGACCGGCGACGTCTTCGGCTCGCTCCGCTGTGATTGCGGCGAACAGCTTGACCGGGCCATGCAGAAGATAAATTTCTGCGGCCAGGGTGTGATCTTGTACATGCGCCAAGAAGGGCGCGGGATCGGCTTAAAGGATAAACTGCGCGCCTATGAACTGCAGGAAAAAGGTTACGATACCGTCCAAGCGAACGAACTGCTCGGTTATCCGGCTGACCTGCGCGACTACGGCATCGGCGCCCAGATCCTGGCCGATCTCGGCCTGACGACGATCCGCTTGATGACCAATAACCCGAAGAAGGTCGTCGGCCTAAGCGGTTACGGCCTCAAGATCAGCGAGCGGGTGCCGCTGACCGTCGAGCCGAATGAGTTCAACAAAAAATATCTCCAGACCAAATCGCGGAAGCTTGGCCACATTTTCAAGGAGGTTGGTAAACATGGGAAAGGTCCTCGAAGGAAACCTGGATGCTAGTAAGCTGAAGTTTGGGCTCGTTGTTTCCCGTTTCAATGAACTGGTCTCGAAAGGATTGCTCGGCGGCGCGGAAGATTGCTTGCGGCGCCACGGGGCCAAAGACGCTAACGTTGACGTGGTCTGGGTCCCCGGGGCGTTCGACATGCCGCTGGTTGCCAAGAAGATCGCTAAGGATTACGACGCGGTCATCTGTCTCGGCGCCGTGATCCGCGGCGGGACGCCGCATTTTGAGTACGTGGCCTCGGAAGTCTCCAAGGGGATCGCCAAGGTGTCGCTCGATAGCGGCGTGCCGGTGATCTTTGGGGTGCTGACGACCGATAATTTGGAGCAAGCGCTGGAGCGGGCCGGGGCCAAACCCGGCAACAAGGGTTTCGCGGCCGCCATGGCGGCGATCGAATTAGGCAACCTTAGTAAGGAGCTGTAAACGTGGCAAGAGTTCTGCTGGAAAATGTCTCGAAATTGTTCAATGACGTGGTGGCGGTCAAGAATATCAATTTGGAGATCAAAGACAAGGAGTTCGTGGTGCTGGTCGGCCCGTCAGGCTGCGGCAAGACGACGACGCTGCGGATGATCGCCGGGCTGGAAGAGATCTCCGAGGGGAAGATCTCGATCAACGATCGGGTCGTCAACGATGTCCCGCCGAAGGACCGCAACATCGCCATGGTCTTCCAATCCTACGCCCTCTATCCCCATATGAAGGTTTATGACAATATGGCGTTCGGCCTGAAGCTGCGCGGCATTCCCAAGGCGGAGATCGACCGCCGGGTGCACGAAGCGGGCGAAATTTTAGAATTGTCCAAACTGCTCGACCGTTTGCCGAAACAACTCTCCGGCGGCCAGCGGCAGCGCGTCGCCCTCGGCCGGGCGATCGTCCGCAACCCCCAAGTCTTTTTGATGGACGAACCGCTCTCCAACCTTGACGCTAAATTGCGCGTCCAGATGCGGGCCGAACTGCAGCGGATCCACCGGACGCTGGAAGCGACCATTGTTTATGTCACGCACGACCAGATCGAAGCGATGACGCTCGGCCAGCGGGTCGCCGTCATCCTGAACGGCGAACTGCAGCAGGTGGAGGCGCCGTTGACCGTCTATGACCGGCCGACCAACCGCTTTGTCGCCGGTTTTATCGGCTCGCCGCCGATGAACTTCATCAAAGGGACGATCAGCCAGAAGGACGGTAAATACAATTTTACCTGTGAAGGCTTTACGTTCGAAGTGCCGGCTGATCTTGCTCCCCTCCTCGCCGGTTACGTTAACAAAGATATCGTTTTCGGCCTCCGGCCGGAAGATATCTGGGACGTCCCTTCATCCGGTTGGCTGGACCAGAAAGTCATCGTTGAGACCAAGGTCGACTTCCGCGAGTTGATGGGTTCGGACACATATGTTTACGTCAAGGTTGGTTCCGTTCCCTTGACCGGCCGGGTCGGGGCGATGGCTAATCCGATGCCGGGGACAAAATATGACCTGGTTTTCAATCTCCGCAAGGTCCATTTCTTCGATCCCGAGACACAAAAGGCGGTCATCTAACCGGCCATGGGCGAGGAGCTGATCTTTGCCAAGAGTTCCCCGGGAGCCAAAGGGTACTCTTTGCCCGAGCTAGACGTGCCGGGCCGCCCGCTGGAAGAACTCCTGCCTAAAGAGGCGCTCCGCGCCGAATTGAACCTGCCGGAAGTCTCGGAGCTGGACGTGGTCCGTCATTTTACCCGCCTCTCCCAGCAGAACTTTTCGGTCGATACCCATTTTTATCCGCTTGGTTCCTGCACGATGAAATATAATCCCAAGGCCAACGAAGAGGCGGCCAGGATAGCCGGGCTGGCCAATATCCATCCGCTGCAGCCGCCGGCCGAAGTCCAGGGGATGCTGGAGTTGCTCTATAACTTTGAACGTTATCTGTCCGCGATCTTCGGTTATGATGCGTTCACCCTCCAACCGGCTGCCGGGGCCCATGGCGAATTAACTGCGCTAATGATGATCAAGGCTTATCACAAAAGCAAGGGTCAAGGGTCCAGGGTCCGGGTTATTATTCCTGATTCTTCACACGGGACGAACCCGGCGTCGGTGGCGATGGTCGGCTTTGAACCGGTAGTGATCAAATCGAATGCGCGCGGCAATATCGATGTTGATGCGGTCAAGCAAGCGGTTGGCGACGATACGGCCGGATTAATGTTGACCAACCCAAACACCCTTGGCTTATTTGACGAGCATATCCTCGAAGTGGCGGAGATAATTCACCAAGCGGGAGGATTACTCTACTACGACGGGGCCAATGCTAATGCCAACCTGGGGATCTGCCGTCCGGCTGACCTCGGTTTTGATGTGGCCCACTTCAATCTCCATAAGACTTTCTCTACGCCGCATGGCGGGGGCGGGCCGGGGTCGGGACCGGTCGGGGCCAATAAAAAACTCGAGCCCTTCTTGCCAGTCCCGCGTGTTGTGAAGGAGGATTCGCGTTACGCGTTACGCGTTACGGGTTACGATAAATCTATTGGTAGAGTTCACGCTTTCCATGGCAACGTCAATGTGATCGTCAGGGCTTACGCTTACATCCGGTCGCTGGGGGCTCAAGGGTTAAAAGAAGTTTCGGAGCAAGCGGTCGCCAATGCGAACTACCTGATGAACAAACTTAAGCCGTATTATTATCTGCCGTACGACCGGACCTGCCAGCATGAGTTCGTCATTTCGGCCAAATGGCAAAAGGAAAAATACGGCATCAAGGCCTTGGATATCGCCAAACGATTGATCGACTATGATATCCACCCGCCGACGATCTATTTTCCGCTGATCGTCGAGGAGTCGCTGATGATCGAGCCGACCGAAAGTGAGTCGAAGCGGACTATGGATAACTTTTGTGACGTGATGATCAAGATCGCTAAAGAATGCGAGACCGATCCCGAACTACTGCGCCAGGCGCCTCATCATACCCCGGTCAGACGGGTCGACGAAGCCAAAGCGGCCAGGGAGCCGGACCTCCGCTGGCATTAACCTTTGATGCTTTGATCTATTTCTTGCAGAGCGTCAAAAACTGCCGCCGGATCATCTGATCCGTTAAGATCGACTCTTCCTTCTTTCGTACTAAAGACAAAGTGATCTTTATGCAAGGAAGTGCCGTTTTCACCCGTCAGCCAAGTGATAACGGAACTTAAATAATCTCTTATTCTCGCTTTGCTGATCGGAAGCCTTGAGTTGCTATCCCCATTATTCCCAAGAGCAACATCTTGAATAGTCAGCGTTTCACTTACATTGCCGCCAATTAATTGTTCAATTCCGTTGGCAATGCCCCGGCCAAGGTCAATATCCAGTTTGACCAGTCTTTCGGCAACCAGTTGCCCCTCTTGACGTACATCGTGTGCATGCTTGATATGCATTGTCCCGCTCATTACTTTTATCTTGGCTGATGTATCAGGGATGTTGGAACCAAGGCTTGGCGCCGGCCTTTTTAAAGTTACCCCGTTTAAAGCACCTATTGATCTTGAACTTACGCTCCAGCCGCTCATAATAATTTCCTCCTTTAAAGAAATATCTATCTAGAACATTATCGAAGGATATTTTAGAAATTTCAGTCAAAGATTAACTATTTGGAAACGAAGGGATTATCTTTTACAAAGAACCGCCAGTGGATCTTTGACCAGTAGGGGCCGGCGTAGTCTATTCCAATCCGGGGGGCCTTTTTGATGTCTTTTGAAGGAATAATTATTCCGCGATCTTCAATATAAAAGTGGGAACTCTTTTCGCAGAGGTCATGGCCGTTTAAAGATCTGTTCAGATTTAGGGCCTGGCATAGTTTTCCCGGACCGTTAGTCAGATTCGCTTCATTATTGGTCTGGCGGAACTTTTTCATCAGATCGAGGCTGTCAACCGGCTCCAGCGCCCGGACCAAAACGCATTCCGGCTCGTCCCTTCCCGCGGTAACAAAGTTCAATTGCAGATGCAGGCCGTAAACTAAATAAATATAAACATGACCGCCGCTGCCGTATTCAACCTCGTTTCTTTGGGTGCGCTTCCCTTTATAGGCATGAGATGCCTTATCCTTTTTGCCGACATAAGCTTCGGTCTCAACGATCATTCCCCCGATCTTCTGGCCGTGATATTCATGGATAAGAAATTTCCCGAGAAGAGATTTGGCGACTTCAAGAGTGGAGGGAAAGAAAAAATCGCGGGCTAACCTTGAGGGTCTTATCATGTTTTAATGATAGCATATTATGCGCTATAATTAATAAATGAAGAATTGCCGCCTGATACAATCTCCGCCTCAAAACGGGCAAAAAAACATGGCAACCGATCTCTCCCTGTTCAAGCAGTTTGAAGAACAGGCGGGCGGCCCCACGCTTAGGATATATTCATGGCGGCCAAAATGTGTTTCTGCCGGATATTCGCAAAGCATTGAAGAGGAAATTGACCTAAAAAAAGCGGAGTTGTTGGGTTGGGACATTGTTAAAAGGCCGACCGGCGGCGGGATCGTTTTCCATAATGAGGCGGAAACGACGTATTCTCTCGTCATGGCCAAAGATGACCCAATGCTGCCGAAGGGGCTGGTGCCGTCCTACAAAAAGATATCCGAGGCCGTCGTTTTTGCTTTGTTGTTGTTAGGGGTGAAAGCGGAAGTTGCGCAATCCTCACCCCGCCTCGCTGGCGCTCGGCACCCCTCTCCATCTCCGATGGAGAGGGGAATGAATTTCGACGATAGTCGAAAGAAAGGGGTGAGGAGTTTATGTTTCTCTTATCCGGCAGAATATGAGATAGTTGTTGACGGGCGAAAGATCGTTGGCAGCGCGCAGAAAAGGGGAAAAGTAGCTTTGTTGCAGCAAGGTTCGATCTTCGTTTGCCCAACACCGTCTTCTGCCTTCGAGTTGTTGAAAAAGAGCCACGATTTGCTCAACGCGATCAGCCTTGAGGAGCTCCTCGGCCGGACACCATCGGTTGAGGAGCTCTCGACCGCGCTAGTGAAAGGCTTCCAGGAAGTATTTGGGATAACATTCCATGAAGTTTAGATCTTGGTTATTGGTATTTGTCATTTGTTTTGAAGTTGGATGTTTGAAGTTTGAGGTTTCAGCCGCCACCTGGCTTGACCCGTCCCTGAAATGGCAAACCTTGGAAACGCCGCACTTTTCGATCCATTATTACCCTGAACTGGCCGGGACGGCCCGGCGCCTGGCGGAGGTCGCCGAAGAGGTCAACGAGACGATCACCGGAGTTTTCCGCTCCAAGCTGGAGATGAAAACCCAGGTTGTCCTCTTGGATATTACCGATTACGGGAACGGCTTCACGACCGTTTTTCCGTACCCTTGTATCACCCTCTACCTGACCGACTTGAGCGGCAACTTGGCTCCTTATAAATACGACAACTATTTACGCTATCTCTTCCTGCACGAATACGTCCACGCGGTCCATCTCGACCTGGCGGAGGGTGGTTTTACTCTGCTTCGGGCGATCTTTGGCCGGAACATCTTTCCCAATGCCTTGGAGCCGTGGTTCATGACCGAGGGGCTGGCGACTTACATGGAGACGCAGTACACCAATGCCGGCCGCGGCCGCGATCCCCGCTGGGAGATGATGATGCGGATGGACGTGCTGGAAGATAACGTTAAATCGATCGATCAGGCGGCGGTCGAGACGGTCCTCTGGCCGCAGGGGACGCTCCGCTATCTCTACGGGGTCAATTTTCTGGAGTATCTGGCCCGTCAATACCGCGAAGAGCGTTTGACCGCGCTGGCCCACATCTACGGCGATTATCTTTATTCCGCCGGGATCGACGGGGCCTTTGTCGCCCTCTACCAAAAGTCGCTTGGCCAGCTCTGGTCGGACTGGCTGGCCGACTCCCGGCTAAGATACGGGGCGGTCAAAAAAAGCCTTGGTCAATTGACCGTTCCCCGCTTGTTGACCGCCACTGGATATAATAACTTGAAGCCAAAATGGTCCAAAGATGGCCGATACATTTATCATTTCCAGCGCAATGCCGACGATTATCCGCAACTCCGGCGGATCGCCGCAGCGGGCGGAGGGTCGACCAAGGTGCTGGAAGGAATGTTCTACGACGACAATTATTCTTTTTCGCCGGACGGTTTGGCGCTCTATTTGTCCAAAGGCGATACTTACCGGAACTTTTACATATTCAAAGACCTCTACCGTTATGAGCTCTCCTCCGGGCGTCTGACCAAACTTACTAATGGCTTGCGGGCGAGCGACCCTGGCGTTTCCCCGGATGGGAGTAAGGTTGTTTTTGCCAAGAATGATAAAGGAACTAAGCGCTTGATGTTTATGGGGCTTGAAAGAGAATTGGAACCGCGAGGTTTACTCGCAGGTTCCAATGAGGGTAGCTCCAACTACTTTTCCCCAGTTTTCTCGCCGGATGGTCAAACGATCGTCGCGGCGAAACTGACCGGGCGGGGCGAACAGCGGATCGTGCTGATCGACCCGCGGACTGGGGACGAGAGAATTTTGACCGGCCGGCAGGGCTCGCCCGAAGCTCCGGTCAGCGAGGCTAACCCAACCTTCTCGCCCGGCGGCGATTACGCCTACTTTGAATCCGACCGGACCGGGATCGTTAATCTTTACGCCTATCATTTGCCGACCGGCCGAATGTATCAGGTCACGAATGTTTTGGGCGGGGCGCTGATGCCGGACGTCTCTCCGGACGGCAAGAAGCTGGCCTACGTTTCTTATTCCTCACGGGGCTACGATATCGCGCTGCTGGATATTGAGCCGTCCAAGTGGAAAAGCGTTCCTGTCGCGGTTGATGCCTGGCCCAGGTTGGAAAAGAATGATAATTTAACGGGAGACACAAACCAATATCCGACCCACGATTATAATCCCTGGCCAACCTTGCGGCCGCTCTTCTGGATCCCGGATTCGTATTATAACGAGAACGGGGCACAGACCTCGGTCTATATCGGCAGTTTTGATCCGCTGCAGCAGCATTATTATTACGCCACGCTTGGCTACGATTTTACTATCGGCCGGCCGGCTTATACCCTTTATTACGTCAATAACCAATTTCAGCCGCAGATCACGGCGGTCCTGACCGATTATTCTACGGCTTACTCTTTAGGCGGGACAACATATTGGGAGAGGGACCAGGAAGGGGTGCTGGCCTGCTCGTTCATTTCTAATCGGGTCTTTTCCGAATACGACAAACAAATACTGACTGTTGGCCTGGAAAACCTAAACCTGACCAATATAAGCAGTCTCGACGCGTTTGTTCCAAGGCCAAATACCGGCAACCTGACCGCCCTATACGCTTACTGGCGCTATCTGAATACCCGGGTTTACGCTAAGTCGATCAGCCCGGAAGATGGGATCGATGTTGCGCTGAAGGTTGAAAGATTCCTGCCGGAACTGCAGAGCGACTATAAATTTACCAATTATAGCGGGGCCTTGAGCTCTTATAGTAAAACGTTGTTCCCTCATCATGTTCTGGCCAGCCGATTAAGCGGTTATTACAGCCAGGGCGACCGGTTAGAGCAAGGAAATCTGACCTGGCGGTACCTGTCGGTCCGCGGGTATCCTTACGGCCTGGACAAGGGGAACAAAGGGGCCTCCATGTCGCTCGAATATCGTTTCCCGCTGGGTTATACGGAGCGAGGTTTCCTGTATGGGTTCACCTTTATCGACCGGCTTTGGGGAGCGCTCTTTTTCGATCTGGGGGGTAATTCGTTCCAACCGCTTGCTCAACTCAAGTTCAAGCGAGGGATCGGCGGTGAACTTCATCTCGAGGCCAACACGATGTTCGGCGGCGTGCCGCTCCTTTTCAAGCTTGGTTATGCTAAAGGGTTGGACGACGGCGGCCAGGAGACGACTTATTTTACTTTCAGTCTTTAGCGGTTAAGATTCTTTCTTGATCGGGAGCTCCTGGGAGAGGTCGGCCGGTTTCAAGACCCCGCCGGAGATAACATATTTGAAAGCGTCCTCGATCTTCATGTCGAGCAGGATGACCTCGCGGGCCGGTACCATGATCAGGAAACCGGTCGCGGGAGTGGGGGTGTTGGCGATAAAGACATTGATCATCTTCTCTTTGGCCTTTGTTTCGATCTCCGGGGCGGCATCAGAGGTGACAAAACCGACCGACCAGACCCCTTTGCGCGGATATTCCACGATGCAGGCCTTGCGGTATTCATCGGTCGTCTTGTGGACGAAAAGGACATCATTGACCTGTTTGGCGGAAGAATAGACCCCTTTAACGATCGGGATCCGATAAAGCAGGTTCTCGCCGACCTTGATCAGTTTAGAACCAAAAACATGAGTGGCCAGGAAACCGGTCAGGAAAATTATGGCGATCAGGGTGATGATGCCCAGGCCGGGGATCTGATGGCCAAAAAGTGCGGCAAAGAGCCAGCCGAGGATCCCGTCGGCGAACTGAAAAACGATCGTGATCAACCAGAGGGTGACCAGGAGCGGCAGAAGCGCGATCAGCCCGCGCAGGAAATACGAACCGGTTTTTTGCCAAAAGCCTTGCATTGTTGAAATTATATCACCTAATGGTATACTTTGAAAAGAGAGGAGGTGTTTTTAAATGACCAAAGCTTATATTCTAGTCGAAGCGTTGCCGGGGAAGGCGATCGAGTTGACCAACACGATCAAGGGGTTAGCCGGGGTGAAAACCGTCCACCTGGTGACCGGGCCCTACGACGTGATCGCTTTCGTGGAAACGCCCGATCTCAAGTCGCTGGGCGATTTCATCGTCAAGAAGATCCAGGCGACCGGTTGTGTCGCCCGTACCCTGACCTGTATCACGGTCGAAGAGTAGCTCTTAATCCATATTCCGCGCCAGGTTGTTCGCCCGGGCAAAGATTAGCCGGTTAATTGCCGCGAGGTAAGCCTTGGCGCTGGCGATAATGACGTCGAGCGCTGTGCCATGGCCGCCGTAGATCGTCTCCCCATCCTTGATCCTGACCATCACTTCCCCCTGCGCGTCGGTCCCTCCGGTGATCGCCTGGATGGAATAGTCGACCAGTTGCGGCTGGAGCCGGGTCAGCTTATCGATGGCGCGATAGACCGCGTCGACCTGGCCAACTCCCCCTTCCTTGGTTGAGATCTTTTCCCCTTTGAATGATAAAGTTACTTTCGCTTCGGGCTGGCGGTCGGTCCCGGAGCTGGTCTCGATACTGACGATCGAGTAGGTCTCCGGCACGATATAGACCTCGTCGGCAACGATCGTTTCCAGGTCGCGGTCGCTGATATCTTTTTTCCGGTCGGCCATCTCCTTGAACTTGTTAAAGGCCTTTTCCAGATTGGCTTCGCTTAGAGCGTACCCCATATCTTTCAGCCGGTCGGCGAAAGCGTGCCGGCCGGAATGCTTGCCGAGGACGAGCTTGTTCTCGGTCAGGCCAATATCTTCCGGCCGCATGATCTCGTAGGTATTGGGATCGATCAGTACGCCGGCCTGGTGGATCCCGGCTTCGTGGGCGAAAGCGTTGGCCCCGACCACCGCCTTATTGGGCTGGACCAGGATGCCGGTCAGGTTGCTGACCATCCGGCTGGTCTTATAGATCTCTTTCGTATTGATCGCTACTTCGGCGTCAAAATAGTCCTGGCGGGTCTTGAGCGCCATGACGACCTCTTCGAGCGCGGCGTTCCCGGCGCGTTCACCGAGGCCGTTGAGCGTGCATTCGACCTGGGTGGCTCCGGCTTTGATCGCCGCCAGCGAATTGGCGGTGGCCAGGCCAAGGTCGTTGTGGCAATGGACGGAGATCGTGACGTTCTTTTCTTTAATCAGCGGCACGTTCTTTATGATATTCTCGACCAGTTGGCCGTACTCCCAGGGGGTTGTGTAACCGACCGTGTCCGGCACGTTGATGATGGTGGCCCCGGCTTCGATCACGCCAGTGATCACTTTATAAAGGAATTCGTGGTCCGAGCGGCCGGCATCCTCGCAAGTGAATTCGACATTGGGGCAGAGCGACTTTGCATGTTTCACCATCTTGACCGCCGTTTCGTAGACCTTCTCCGGCGTCATGCGCAGTTTTTTCTCCATATGGATCGGCGAGGTGGCGAGAAAAACGTGGATCATCGGTTTAGCAGAGTGTTTGACCGCCTCCCAGGCACGGTCGATGTCTTCTTTTTTCGCGCGGGCCAGACTGCAGATATAGGGGCCCTTGATCTGCTGGGCGATCGCCTGGACCGAGTCGAAATCGCCGGGGGACGAGATGGCAAAGCCGGCTTCAATTACGTCGACGTTGAGTTTGGCCAACTGGCGGGCGATCTCCATTTTTTCTTCAGGGTTGAGCGAGGCGCCGGGCGATTGTTCGCCGTCCCGAAGAGTTGTGTCGAATATCTTGATCTTTTTTGCCATGATCATCACTCCTGTTTTAAAATTTTATCATATCGGTCGACCAATTTATACTCCCCCGGCTGTAGGGTGCCGAGCTGGAGCGGCCCGATGGCGATCCGGACCAGGCGGAGGCAGGGGAGGCCGACCGCCGCGGTCATCCTTTTGACCTGATGGTTCTTTCCCTCGGTGATCGTTAATTCCAGCCAGCTAGTCGGTTTATTCTTCCGGAAACGGATCGGTGTTGGTCTTGGCCAAAGGGTCGGTTCCTGGTCTAATAGTTTGGCCCGGGCGGGGAGGATTTTTCTCCCTTTTATTATTACCCCTTGCGCTAGTTTGGCCAGTTGCTCCGGAGTGGGGAGACCTTCGACCTGGGCCCAGTAGACCTTTTCCTGTTTATGTTTGGGGTTGGCCAGGCGTTGGTTCAACCCCCCGTCATCGGTCAACAGGAGCAAGCCTTCGCTGTCTATATCCAGTCGGCCGACCGGATAGACCGCGGCCAGTGGGATATAATCTTTAAGGGTGGGCCGGCCAAGCTCATCGCTGAACTGGCAGAGGACCCCGTACGGTTTGTTGAAGACGACGTATTGGTACATAGTTTATTATACAACATAAAGTGTGGGATTGATTTAATCGTCCAATGCGATATAATTCCGAAGCGGGAGGGGAAACATGAGTAAGAAAATTAAAACTATCGGAGTTCTGACGCCAGGTGGCGATGCGCCGGGGATGAATACCGCCATTCGGGCGGTAGTGCGGACGGCGATCTATAACGGCTTGAAGATCTACGGCATTGAACGGGGCTGGCAGGGGATGATCGACGGCAAGATCATTAACATGGAACTTAGCACGGTCGGCGGGATCATCAACCGGGGAGGGACGATCCTTCATACCCACCGCTGTCCCGAGTTCGCCCAGAAAGCGATGCGCAAGAAGGCGTTCGACAACCTCCGCGCTTATAATATTGAAGGGCTGGTCGTGATCGGCGGCGACGGCTCGTTGCGCGCCGCGCACGAACTTTACAAGGAATACGATCTGCCGACGATCAATATCCCGGCCTCGATCGATAACGACATTTACGGCACCGACTACAGCATCGGCTTTGACACCGCGGTCAATACGGCGGTCGAAGCGATCGACAAGATCCGTGATACGGCCACTTCTCATGAGCGGGTCTTTGTCATCGAAGTGATGGGGCGGTATAACGGTTTCATCGCTCTTGACGTCGGTCTGACGGCCGGGGCCGAAGCGATCATCATCCCTGAAGTGGCCTTTAACCTGGACGCTATCGGCCAAAAGCTCCGCTACGGCCAACAGCGCGGTAAATCCAGTTTTATCGTGGTGGTGGCGGAAGGGGCGGCCAAAGCGCACGATGTAGCCGCGGCTTTGAAGAAGAAGACTACCCTGGACGTCCGGGTCTCTATCCTCGGCCATATCCAGCGGGGCGGGTCGCCGACGGCGCTGTCGCGCGAAGTCGCCTGTAAATTAGGGGCGCGGGCCGTGCAGTTGCTGATCGAGGGTAAAGGAGCGCTGATGGTCGGGATCCAGTCGGACAAGATCATCGAAACACCGACCGAAGAGATCATCCGCCGCAAGAAGAAGATCGATCTCGCCGCCTACAAGCTGGCGAATATGTTGGCCACGTAACTCACTCTCTAACTCATCCCCCTGACCCCCTTCTCTTAGAAAGAGAAGGGGGAGGCTTCAGTTTCCAAGAGCGTTTTCACCCCCTCTCTTTTTAAGAGAGGGGGATGGGGGGTGAGTTAATAGTAGTCGGCCGCGTTGCGCATCGAGTAGAGCTGATGGTCTTGCGGGACGAAGCGCCCGCCTTTAACGTCTAACAGGTTGCGCGACATGATCACGTCGTTCTCCAGGCCAGGATAGACCCCAAAAACTCCCTCTTTCATGAAACTGAAGATCGCGTCGCCATAGCGGAGACCGAGGATCCGGTCCATCACATGGGCGACCCCGCCGCGGATGGCGTGGCCGCAGTTCTGATAGCGGTATTCAAACCCCTTGGTGTGCTTTTCCAGGATAGCGAAAATATATTCGCCGATCCCGCCGAGCTGTTCGTTGCCGAACGAGTCTTTTTTCTTCGGCATCTCGTGGCGCGCTTTGACCAGGGCGTATTTCGGATCGGCCATCACCGTTTCCAGCATCTTCTGGTGTTTCTTATTGATCTCGTCAGGATAGTGGGTGTCAAATAAACGGGCCCCTTCAGAAACAACGACAATGCAGTGCTGCTTTTTGGCGATCGACTTTTCCACCTGCTTGATCACTTTATCCATATCGAGGACCTCTTCGGGGAGGAGGGTGACCTCGGCGCCGCCGGCGATCCCGGCCCACATGGCGACCCAGCCGGCATGGCGGCCGAGAAGTTCAACGATAAAACAGCGATTATGGGATTCGGCGGTCGTCCGGATATTCTCGATAAAGTGGACCGATTCTTCGACGGCCGATTCAAAGCCGTAGGTCATTTCGGTCCCGTAGACGTCGTTGTCCATAGTCTTGGGGGCGCCGAACATCGGGAAAACGAACTGCTGGCCCAGTTTCCCGGCCGCGCCGAGCGTATCGTCACCACCCAGCACACAAAGGCAATCGATCTTCAGATTTTTCAAGGCCTCCATTGCTTTCTCCGGGGCTTTCGCTTCCAGATTGGCTTTGGAGAAGAGGTTGGTGCGGGAGGACTTGAGAATAGTGCCGGCTACTGTGAAAGATTCCTCGATATCAATCAGGCTCAAGGGTTTAACGATCTTGTCGAGCTCGGTCCCCGGATCGCGGGTCAATGACTTCCACCCCTCAAGTAAACCGACCAGCTCCATTTGCTCGTCTTTCGGCAGGGTGAGGTTCGCCTGGTTGATCCGGCGCAAGAGGCCGACGATGACCGCGTTATGCCCGGCGCAATCGCCGCCGCCGGTCAGGATGCCGATCCGTTTGATATTGATCTCTTTGCCTTGAAATTTAACTTTCATCTGTTAGCTCCTTCTTAACTCATCCCCCTGACCCCCTTCTCTTTTTAAGAGAAGGGGTGGCTTCAGTTTTCAAGAGCGTTTTCACCCCCTCTCTTAGGAAGAGAGGGGGATGGGGGGTGAGTTATCCCTTTCCCGCCGATCCGAGAACGTTCGTGTTCTTAGCCACGATCAATTTCTTTAGTTCTTCTCTGGCCGGTCCCAAATATTTTCTGGGATCGAATTCACCCGGCTGTTCGGCGAAGACCTTGCGGATGACCGCGGTCATAACGAGGCGGCCGTCGCTGTCGATGTTGATCTTACAGACTGCCGATTGGGCCGCCCGGCGGAGCTGTTCTTCGGGGATGCCGACCGCGTTATCCATCTTGCCGCCGAACTTATTGATCATCTGGACATATTCCTGGACGACGGAAGAGGCGCCGTGCAGAACAATAGGGAAGCCGGGCAATCTCTTTTCCACTTCGGCTAAAATATCGAAGCGGAGCGGGGGGACCGATTCCCCCGGCTTGACCTTGAACTTGTAGGCGCCATGCGAGGTGCCGATCGAGATGGCCAGGGAATCAACGCCGGTCCGTTTGACAAAATCCTCGACCTGGGCCGGGTCGGTATAGGTGTGCTTTTCCGCTTTGACCTCATCTTCGATGCCGGCCAGGACACCGAGCTCGCCTTCGACCGTGACGTCGAACTGGCGGGCATATTCCACGACCTGCTTGGTCAGCTTGATGTTGTCCTCGTAAGTGTGGCTGGAGCCGTCGATCATGACCGAAGAGAAACCGAAGTCGATGCACGATTTGCAGAGTTCAAAAGTATCGCCGTGGTCAAGGTGGAGACAGACTGGAATATTGCTCTTCAGGTCTTTCCGGCACATCTCAATTGCTCCCTGGGCCATGTAGCGGAGGAGGGTCTGGTTGGCGTATTTCCGGGCGCCGCTCGAGACCTGGATGATGACCGGCGAATTGCTTTCGGCACAGCCGCCGATGATCGCCTGCAGCTGCTCCATATTATTAAAGTTGTAGGCCGGCACCGCGTATTTCCCGGCCATCGCCTTTTTAAACATTTCCCTGGTATTGACGAGTCCCAATTCTTCGTATAATTTCTTTGCCATTTTTTTCTCCTTTTACCATTTAATAAGATCAGCCGGTCCGACCAACTTTTATTCTATCATAAAAATTAATATTAAATAAGGTGAAATTTTATTGTGATCACATGGATATATATCCGGACTGAATTGGACCTCGATCATATAAGTCAGTCCCGGGGAGTAAAAAATGAGTTTATTAGGAGCAGTTCGGCAAATGGCGCCTCTTTTAACCAGATCTGTTGTTAGGGAGGTTAGGGGGTCTTTTTCAGCGCCCAATAAAAGCATGCTAAGAACGATCGTAGGGGCGGGATTGGTTGCGGCCGGACTGCTTAACTGCGGCGGGAAAGTGATCGGCAATAATGAAAATATAGTTCAATTGCCTGAAGACGCCGGCCTGCCGGATATTCATGTTCCGGATAACCATGTTCCGGATGCCGTCATCCCGGATGTTAATAAGCCCGATGTTACTCCGGATATCCATATTCCCGATGCTCCCTTTGATATTAATCTGCCCGATGTTCAACCCGATATAATGCCCGATGTTCAGCCTGATACAAAGCCGCATGTCTGTGGCCCCGGTGAAGTTCCGCTGGCGGCCGATCCCGCCGATCCTCTGGCCAGGCAGTTAATGCCGGCCCTGGCCTCAAATGGCCAAGCCTACGCGGCGACTTGGATCGACATGAGAAATAATGTTTTCAGCAACCGCTTCAGGCCTTTTACGGTCTTGGGAGAAACAAACAAGGAAACGGAATTTCAGGGTTCATTCAGTATGAATACGTTTGTGGCGAGCTCACTGGCCTGGGACGGCGAGAAATTCGGGGTTGTCTGGGGAAACGAGGGGATGGACCTCTCTTTCTTCTCCGTTTCTCAAACCGGCGAGAAACTCGATCAAGGCCAGAAGCTTTTTACGCTCCAGTTTGGCGACAATAACCCTTCGCTCGCCTGGTCGGAGGCCTGCGGCTGTTACGGTTTATTGTGGAACGATAGAGAGTTTGGGCCGGACGGCGGGCTTAGTACGCCTGAAATATACTTTTTGCGGTTAGCGAAGTCAGGGAAGCCGCTGGGAGAAAAGATCAACATAACCAACAATGAGGAGTATTCATACAATCGGACCGGGACATCGATCGCGGCTACGACCGCGGGCTTTGCGATCACCTGGACCGATTATGCGTTGCCGATTTCGGCAAATACGGGGATTTACGCAAAAATGATCACCAAAGAGGGAGTGCCGATCGAACCCAAAATCCTTATCGCGAGCGGTTTGAATATTCATCCTTTGCTGCCGCCCCACTACGGGATAGGGACGATGCCGGCGATCGCGTCAGCCGGCGATAAATCGGCGATCGTCTGGTCGAAGAAAATTGCCTGGGACCACAGCGAACTGCACTTAACCGGTTTATCGGGCAACGGCCAGATAACCAAAGACGTTACCATTACCGATTCGGCGGCGGGCAACCTCGATCCTTCGATCGTCTGGAGCCCGGAGCGGCAGGAATTTGGGCTGGTTTGGGTTGCCGCCAGCGGGCCGCAGGACAACAGCGGCTTGAGATCGGTTTTATTTACGCGCGTTTCCCAAGATCTGACCTTGATCGGCTCTCCGCAGACGGTTGCGCAGACGGATGGGAATTTTTATTACGATCCTCCCCAGATCGCTTCGACCGCCGATGGCTATGCTCTGGCTTATGGCAGCCAGTCGATACAGTCGGGGTCGAAATATTATCAGAGCTATTTCAATTTCGTTTACTGCGCCGGAGGGGATAAATAAGAGGTTGTGGCCGCGATCGATCATAATGTTTTGGAGCGAATAATACAGTGATATTTAATCGGATCTGTAATCATGTTCCTTATCGTGTTTCCTGGTCAGGTCTTAAGAGCGCGCTGTCTATCCGGCCAAATTTAGCATCTTATGAAGCGGAGGCAGGAGCGGGCAAGCTGGGATTAAATAAACTCCGCCGACTGGTTAATTATATGGATAACCATCGACAATCCTTTTCCCGTGAAGAAAGGGCAGCAATAGAAGGGATGATAATTTCGCCTATGTCGTGTGAAAATGATCAAAGATCTCGGGACTTGGCGCAAAGAGGATATAATATATTAGTTTTGTTAGACAATGCCGATAAACTTAAGCCCGCAAGAGTTGTCGATGAGTTTAGACTTGATATCCCTGATGTTGCTGAAAGAGAAGCGGTCCCTCCGCCGGCCCCGTCGATGTATTCAGAAACGGAAGTTATAAAATTCGATCCTCAAGGACAAATTGGACAAAGAGTAGAAGCAGGGGCGATTATACCTAACGGGATGAGACCTCAGATTAACATCTGGCAATCTACTTGTGAAGAACCGCAGAACAGTATTGCTGATGCGGTTTTAAATTATATAAAAGCGGAAGAATAATGAATTTAGAAAGAATTGCAAGAAATATGATTCGAATGGTTCCGGTCCTGGCTTTAGGGCTCTCTACAGGCTGTTTGCCAGGTAAATCCGGCTGGCAAAGGTTTATTGAAAAAACGAATACCATGATAGTGGCTGCCGGGAAAAAGCATGGGTGTGTCGGGCGGGGGGAAGGGGAAATTGAGATGGATTCTATGATGGGAGATTATATTGCTGAAAATATCGCTAAAAATAACGCCTATACGGATTACAAGCTAAGATGTGTTGATCCCCAGGCTTTAAATGTTAAGATCGATAAAGAAAATGGCGTCATCGTTGGGATTATGGCTAATGGTTCATTGCTGAACATTAGATTGTTTGACTGCGGCAGGCAAAATTATTTTGATCCGACTGGAGAAAAGTATATCTCAACCGTGGCGGTTTGCGGGCGAAAAAATTAAGACTAATACTTGATCAGCTTTATAAAACTATCAACCTTTAAGCTCGCTCCGCCCACCAATCCCCCGTCGATATCCGGTTTGGCCATCAATTCTTTGACGTTATCCGGCTTGACCGACCCGCCGTAGAGGATGCGGATGTCCGCAGCAACGTCTTTCGGTAATAATTTTCGAATATAAGCGTGAACTTCCTGGGCTTGCTCCGGAGTAGCTGTTTTACCGGTACCAATTGCCCAGACCGGCTCGTAGGCAATAATGACTAATGACCAATGACTAATGTCTAATGAATGCAGGCTATTTTTGATCTGATTTTCAATGACCTTGAATGTTTCTCCTTTTTCTCTCTGCTCTAGCGTTTCTCCAACGCAAACGATCGCGTTAAGATTATGTTTGATGGCCGCTTTAAGTTTCTTGTTGACCGTCTCGTCGGTCTCGCCGAAAAACTGCCGGCGCTCGGAGTGGCCGATGATGACGTAAGTGCAACCGACTGCTTTGAGCATTGGCGCGGAGATCTCGCCGGTGAACGCCCCTTCATCCTCCCAGTAGAGGTTCTCGGCCCCGATAAAAACAGTGCTCCCGTTGGCGGCGACGCTGCAATCTTTCAGGTTAGTGTAGGGGGCGCAGATCAGCACGGTGCAATCGTAGCTCTCTTTCAGGTGGGGCTTGAGGGCGTTAATGAAGTCGACTGATTCGGTCGCGGTCTTGTACATCTTCCAGTTCCCGGCAATAATGGGCTTCCTCATTTTTTTCTTCCTTTCTATTCTTCGCGCGGCGCGACAATGATATAGCGGGTGGAGCGGCCGGCCCCTTCGGACTTGACCAGCCGCTTGTCTTCCAGCAGGGTCATCTCCAAGTGGGCCGTTTTGTGGGAAACGTTAAAAGCCTCGCGATATTCCCGGTTGGTGATCGTCCCGTGCTCGCCGATCAGCTGCAGCGCCCGGATCTGGCGCTTGTTCAGCCCCTTGCCCGACCAGGGGTTGGTCATTTCCTTCTCCTCGTTCTCCTTGGCGGGGCGGGAGAGGTTACCGTCGCGGACATAACAGATCTCGTCCGTGCGGTACGGTTTGTCAAGCCCTTCGGGGACGTTGATGACCAGGATCTTCTTGTCGGACTTCTCGATGATCTCGACCGTGGGGGTGATGGCGGGGGAGACATGGTTCCGGCCGATGTTCTTGAGGGTCTCTTCCAGCCGGCCGTCCGTTTCGATGCCGATCAGGTGCTTGTTCTTGTCGTCGATGCCGTAGACAAGCCGGCCGCCGTCGGCGTTGGAGAAACCGACCATTTCCCGGGCGATGTCGTCCTCGGCGGGAATGTTCTTCTCGAATTCGACCGACTGGCCTTCACCCTGTTCGAGCAGCTCGAGTATGTCATCCCAGGTCATGTTAGGGATAATATACCATATGGTATAATTGTATTCAATGACTAATGACGAATGACTAATGACTAATTAATGAGCAATTTATTCGGAAATTTATTAGACCTGATCTTCCCTCCGCGCTGTGAGGTTTGCCGCCAGAGCGGCCCGGAGCCGCTTTGCGCCGCCTGTTTTACCCAGATCAAGTTCATGAAGCCGCAGCTTGGCATCCATTCCGCCACGGTCTACGGCGGAGTGGTGCGGGACGCGCTCCATCGGCTCAAATTCCAGCGGCGGAAAAAACTGGCCGAGGCGCTGGGGGTGGTCCTGGTCAAATATCTGGCGCAGGTGGAGTCGCTGCAGCTCAAAGAGATCGATTGGCTCGTCCCGGTCCCGTTGCATCAGAAACGGGAGCGGGAACGCGGTTTTAACCAGGTCGAACTGCTGGCCAAGGTTATTGGCCGCTATTATGAACTACCGGTCAAGAACGCGTTGGCGCGGGTCCGCAACACGCACGCCCAGTTCAACCTTCCCCGGGAAGCGAGGTCGGTTAACGTCAGAGGGGCGTTCCAGGCCGTTGATCCGCCGGCGCTAAATGGCCGCAGGGTCCTTCTCCTGGACGATATCTTTACCACCGGTGCCACGGTTGCCGAATGCGCCCGTATCCTCCTGGCGGCGGGGGCCAAACGGGTCGAAGTCCTGGCCTTGTCGCGAGCCGTGGAATAGTGTTACAATAAGCACGGGAGGAAAACAACATGCAGATAACGATATCCGGCCGCAATTTCGATCTTACCCCGGCGATCAGGGATTATGTCCAGGGAAAAGCCGCGAAACTTGAGGAGTTCTTCAAGAATATCCAGAAAGTTGAGGTCATCCTGGAGGCGCGCAAAATTAGTGACCTTAACCGGAGCCAGGTAGCGGAGCTCCGCATCTGGCTGGCCGGGAACAAAAATATCCAGGCGAGCGAAGGGGCCAAGGACATCTACGCCGCTTTCGACCTGGCCTTGCAGGAAGCCAAACGACAAGTTGAGAAACATAAGGAAAAACACCTCGATGAGAAACGCCGCCGGGGGGCCCGTTTTAAGTTCCTGGCCCGGCTGAAGATCCCCGGTTTCGGTACCCCGGCCCCCGAGTCAGAGCTGTGACCTCGCATGCTGCCATGGCTCACCAAGTTATTTAACGCTGGCGCTGAGCGAAAATTAAGTTCGCTCCAGCCGCTGGTCGACCAGATCAACTCTTTCGAACCCGAACTGAAAAAACTGTCCGACGAAGAACTGCGTGCCAAGACCGCGGAGTTCCGCCGGGAGCTAGCCGCTGGAAAAACATTCGATGACCTCCTCCCCGCCGCTTTTGCCGCGGTGCGCGAAGCTTCCTGCCGGACCACCGGCCTGCGCCACTTCGATGTCCAGCTGATCGGCGGGATCGTCCTCCACCAGGGGAAGATCGCCGAAATGAAGACCGGTGAAGGAAAAACCCTGGTCGCCACTCTCCCCATTTATCTCAACGCCCTGGAGGGGAAGGGGACGCACGTCGTCACGGTCAACGATTACCTGGCCCATCGCGACATGGAATGGATGGGGCCGATCTACAGGGCGCTCGGCTTGACCGTCGGTTGTGTCCAGCACGACATGGAGCCGCCGGAGCGCAAGCTGGCCTATGCCTGTGATGTCACCTACGGCACCAACAACGAGTTTGGTTTCGACCATCTGCGCGATAACATGGCCCTCTCGCTTTCGGACTGTGTCCAGCGCGACCTCCATTACGCCATCGTTGACGAGGTTGACAGCATCCTGATCGATGAGGCCCGCACCCCGCTGATCATCTCCGGCATGGTTGAAGACAGCGTGACCAATTATCTCAAGGCCAACGACGTGGTCAAAAAACTGCACCGGAGCACCGATTTCACGACCGACGAAAAGACCAAGAATGCCGTGCTGACCGAACATGGCACGCGCAAGGTCGAGAAAATGCTTAACCTCGATTACCTCTTCGACATCGGGCATATCGAGCTGGCCCACCAGATCCTCTCCTCGCTGCGCGCCTGGCATCTCTTCCAGAAGAACATCGATTATGTCGTCAAGGACGGCGAGGTTATCATTGTCGACGAATTCACCGGCCGCCTGATGGTCGGTCGGCGTTATTCCGACGGACTCCACCAGGCGATCGAGGCCAAGGAAGGGGTCGAGGTCCAGCAGGAGTCGCAGACCCTGGCCACGATCACTTTCCAGAACTATTTCCGGCTCTTCAAGAAACTGTCCGGCATGACCGGTACCGCCAAGACCGAAGAAGGGGAGTTTTGGAAGATCTACAAACTGGAAGTGCTGGAGGTCCCGACCCACCATCCGATGGTCCGGACCGACCATTCCGACCTGGTCTATAAGAACAAGCGGGCCAAATTCCGCGCGGTGGTAGGCGAGATCGCCGAGTGGCACAAAAAAGGGCGGCCGGTCCTGGTTGGGACGATCTCGATCGAGAATTCCGAACTGGTCGCCGAAATGCTGCAGCGGCGGGGTGTGCCGCACCACGTCCTTAATGCTAAGCACCACGAACGCGAGGCGGAGATCATCTCCCGGGCGGGCCAGCCGGGGGCGGTCACCATCTCGACCAACATGGCGGGCCGCGGGACCGATATCGTTCTGGGCGAAGGGGTACCGGCGCTGGGCGGCTTGCACGTCATTGGCACCGAGCGGCACGAAAGCCGGCGGATCGACAACCAATTGCGCGGCCGGGCCGGCCGGCAGGGTGACGCCGGGTCGACCCGCTTCTACGTTTCGCTCGAGGATGAATTGATGAAACTTTTCGGCTCCAACCGGGTTTCCGGGATGATGGAGCGGCTCGGGATCGAAGAAGATGTGCCGATCGAACATGGCTTGATCTCCCGGGCGATCGAGAACGCCCAGAAGAAGGTTGAGCAATACCATTTCGGCATTCGCAAGCAGGTCCTCGAGTTTGACGACGTCATGAACAAACAGCGCGAGACGATCTACGCCCTCCGCCGCCGCATCCTGGAAGGGAAAGAGTTGCGGGCGAAGGTGCTGGAAATGATGGGCCAGACGGCCGGCGAATGGCAAAACGATTTCCTGCCGGAAAAGATCAGTCCGGAAGAATGGGATTGGGACGGGCTCTTCAAGGCGGTCAACGAGGTTATTCCGGTGATCGGCCTCGACAAGCTCAAAGAGCGGGGGAAACGGGAGGAGATCAAAGACGCTTTGCTGGCTATGCTCCAGCAGGCTTACGCCGACCGGGAAACGGCTATCGGGCCGGACAACATGCGCCAGGTGGAGCGGCTGGTCCTCTTGCGGGTGATCGATGCCGCCTGGATCGAGCAATTGCACAATATGGATGTGTTGCGCGAGGGGATAGGTTTGCGCGGCTGGGGTGGCAAGGACCCGCTGATCGAATACAAGATGGAAGGGTACGGCATGTTCGGGGAGATGATGCGCGGCGTGCGCGAGCAGGTCATCGGCATGATCTTAAAAGTCCAGATCAGCGGGCAAGAAGAAGCGGCGCCGAAGCGCCGGAACGTCAGCTACGGAGCTCCGCCGAAAGAGGGGGGACGCGCGCCGACCCGGGTTGCCGAGAAGGTCGGCCGGAACGACCCGTGTCCCTGCGGCTCCGGCAAGAAATATAAGAAATGCTGCCTGAAGAATTAAAAGATAAGCTGGGCCGTCTGGCCGAGAAGAGCCGGGAGATTGAAAAAACAGTGGCGATCGAAGCGAAACAAAAACGATTGGCCGAGATCGAGGCGGCTACCGCCGATCCGAAGCTCTGGGAGAACCAGGCCCGGGCCAAAGGTTTGCTCCAAGAAAAGAAAGCTATTGAGAAAGAGCTGAACAGTTTCGCTACCCTGCGCGCCGGGTTAGATGACCTCAAGACGCTGGTTTCGCTGGCTGGGGAAGCTGATCTTAATGATCTGGCTGCCGAATTACATGCTCTGGAAAAGAAAGCCGCAGAGCTCGAGCTGGCGACTTTGCTCTCTGGCCAGTACGACAGCAATAACGCTATTTTAGCGATCAATGCCGGGGCGGGCGGGGATGACGCGCAGGACTGGGCGCAAATTCTCCTGCGGATGTATACCCGTTGGTGCGAGACCAAAGGCTACGGCGTGGAAATGCCCGATATCTCCTACGGCGACGGAGCGGGACTCAAGAACGTCACCCTGGTCGTGACCGGCCCTTACGCCTATGGTTACTTGAAAGCGGAATCAGGTGTCCATCGCCTGGTCAGGATATCTCCTTTTTCCTCGGAAGGGAAAAGACATACTTCTTTTACTTCGGTCGAGGTCATACCGGAGATCGAAGACGACCTTAAAGTCGAGATCAATCCAAACGATTTGCGGGTGGATACCTACCGGGCGTCCGGTCCGGGGGGACAAAATGTTAACAAAGTCAGTTCAGCCATCCGGATCACCCATCTGCCGACCGGGCTTGTTACCCAGAGCCAATCTGACCGCTCTCAACTTGTTAACCGCGACATCGCCCTCCGCCTCCTGAAGGCCAAACTATACGAAATGATGCTGGCCCAGCAGAAAGAGAAGATCGACGAACTGCGGGGCGAAAAGAAAAAGATCGAGTGGGGGAACCAGATCCGTTCTTATGTTTTTCAGCCTTATACCATGGTCAAGGACCACCGGACCGGCGTGGAAGTGGGCGATGTCCAACGGGTAATCGACGGCGATCTGGACGCTTTTATCGAAGCTTCATTGAGAGGAGTGAAAAGGGATGATCGATAAGATTGGCCGGGGTTTTCTTGTTCTGTTGCTAAGTGCCGCGGTCCTTTTGGGCGCTTTCCTCGGGGTTAGCCGTTTCCTCGCGGAACGGGGCGGGAAGTCAGTCGAACTGGTGATGGACCTGAACGATATCAAGCGAATGGCCGCCTATGAGAAGAAGTCGCTCGACAGCGTCCTGCTGGAGATCAAAAAGCTCGGCATTACCGATATCGGGCTTTTTGAACAGACCTTGCCCGATGCCAATGCCGCCGGTGAACTTTATTACGCCAAAGGGACGGGGATCATCCGTTTCAAGTCGCTCCAGGGGAAGGTTAAGCCCGACCGTGTCTACATCTATGCCCCGGACAGCCAGGTGCGGAAGCGGGTCTACAATCAGCTGAAGCTGGCGCTCGGTGAGCGGCCGCTCAAGTTCCTCGGTAAAGAAATCCTCGAGGTTGACGAACTGGAAGAAGAACTGCGGGTGCTTGGCCTGGGGATCTCCGAGTCACAGCGCAAGTACCTGGAGGGGAAGGGTTTCCTCATCGTGCCGCGGGTCTGGAACGATCCGCGTTACCATCTTGGCAACATCGAAGGGAAGATCGAAGCGCTTAAAGCTTACGGCCTGGTCATTTTTGACGGTGAGGAGATACTCGGCTCTCCGGACGCCATCCCGGCGCTGGCTGAAGCGCTGAAAAAATTCAAGCTTAAATACGGCTACATTGAGATCGTCAAGCAGGATGGCGACAGCCAGTTAAAGAAACTGATGGGGGAAGAGGCGGTGCGCGTCCATAGCGTTCCCAAAGATGAGCTGATCAAGCTGGACAAGGAAGAGGCGCTTGACCGTTTTGTCCGGGCCGCCCGGGAACGCGGCGTCCGCTTGATCTATCTCCGTCCTTTTCTCCCGCCGCAGATCGAGGCTTATCCGGTCGCTTACAACTTGAAGTACTTCGGCGAATTAAAGACGCGCCTGGAAGCAGCCGGCTTTCAGCTTGGCCCGGTGGGGCGGACGGACCGGCTTAGCCTGAACCAGTGGGAGATCCTGGTCCTTGGTGGCGGCGTGGTGATCGGGGCGGTTTTTCTCCTCGACCTTTTTGTCACTTTGCCGATCTGGTTGCTTTATCTTCTTTGCCTGCTCCTGATCGAAGGAATATTTCTCGGAGTGACCTCCGGGTATGGTCTACTCCTACAAAAAGGGCTGGCCTTCGCGGCGGCGACGATCTTCCCGTCTTACGCGGTGATCGCCACCTTCGGCCGGCCGATCAAGAAGTTCGGCCCCGGTTTCCTGCAGGGCGCTTTTTCGATCCTGAATGTCCTGGCGGAAACGGCTGTCGGCATTTTTCTGATGGTCGGCCTGCTGGCCGACTTCCGTTTTATGAGCGGGGTCGAGGTCTTCCCGGCGGTCAAGGCGGCATTGATCTTGCCGGTCGCGGTCGTCTTGGCCTATTTTATTCTGAAGACAGGTGAGGGGGATATTCGGCAACGCCTGACCGAATTGCTCCGGACCAAGGTCAGTTTACTAGCCGTCGGTTTGGGGGTGGTCGGTCTGGGGGCGCTGGCCGTGCTGGTCGCCCGTTCGGGGAACTTCAGCCTGCCGGTCCCGGCGGTCGAAAAAAGCTTCCGGAACTTATTGGAAATCCTCCTTTTCGTCCGTCCCCGGACCAAAGAATTCCTGATCGGTTATCCCGCCCTGATGCTGGCCGCCTTTTTTGTTCTTCGCGGCAAGCCGCAATGGCTCTGGCTGTTGGCGGCGGTCGGGGTGATCGCGCCGATCTCGGTCTTCAATACTTTCTCCCATATCCATACGCCGCTCATGATCTCCCTTGTCCGGACCTTTAACGGTTTGGTCCTTGGCCTGATCGTCGGCTGGGTGGCCTGGTTCATCGCCAGCCGTTTTGTGGCTGACTCGGGTGAGCATTCGTGAGAATAGTTCTATCCGGCTATTATGGTTTTGGCAATGTCGGCGACGAAGCGGTCCTCCAGGCGATCCTTAATGAATTGACCAGCCGCGTCCCTGACGCCGAGATCTGTGTCCTCTCCGCCGCGCCCCAACTGACGGCCGAGTTGAACCGGGTCAGGGCGATACCGCGTTACTCTTTGTTCCGGATCATCCGGGAGCTTCGCCAGGCGGATATTTTTGTCAGCGGGGGGGGGACCCTTTTTCAGGACGCGACCAGCCGGCGCAGTTTCCTTTATTATCTTGGCCTGGTTTGGTTAGCCAAGCGGCTGGGCCGCCGGGTCGTTATCCTGGCCCAGGGTTTTGGCCCGCTGCGCGGACGGCTCAACCGTCTCCTGGCCAGAGTGGTCCTGAACCGGGTTGACCTGATCACCTTGCGCGATGACGAGTCGCGCCAGGAGTTGGAACGGCTGGGGGTGGGCCGCCCGGAGATCGTCGTGACTGCCGATCCGACCCTGCTCGACACTGTGCCGCCGCTGGTCGAAGGCCGGAAGGTCCTGGCACTGGAAGGGGTGCCGGCCGGCGTGCCACTGGTCGGGCTCGCCCTGCGCGGGTTGAAAGGCCAATCAGAGCTGGAAAACAGGCTGGCCCAAGAGATCGCGGCGGAACTGAACAGATCACCGCGCCGCCAGCCGGTTTTTCTGCTTTTCCAGTGTCCCGAGGATATGGGGATGGCCCGCAAGGTTATCGACCGCCTGACCGTTCCCTATCACGTCATTTACCGCCTCTGCCGGCCGGAAGAGATGCTCGCCATGTTCCCGCATTTTGACCTGGTCGTGGCGATGCGGCTGCACGCCGTGATCTTTGCCACGCTAGCCAAGGTTAATTGTCTCGCTTTGTCGTATGATCCGAAAGTCAGCTCCTTCGCCCGGTTGGTTGAGCAACCGTGCGTTGAGGTCAGCGCCGGGGCGGAATTCCCCGACCGTCTGGCCGAACTCCTGCTGCGGCCGCTCGACCGGAGACTGGAGCTCGAACTCCACTGCCGGAGGCTCTGCGACCAGGCGCGGCGGAGTTTTGATCTCATGCTGGAGAAAGGTTATCATTTAGACAGGGGGGGAGCAAAGAGATGAAAAAGAAAGCGTTGATCACCGGTATCACCGGTCAGGATGGCTCATATCTCTCGGAATTATTACTGGCCAAAGGATATGAGGTCCATGGTATTGTCCGCCGGGTCGCTTTTGAGGACATTGAGCACCGCATGTGGCGCTTGCGGCACATCTATGACCGGTTGCAGCTGCACTCGGCTTCCCTCGAGAACTACGCCAGCATTTTTAAGACAGTTGAAAAAATAATGCCGGACGAGTGTTATCATCTGGCGGCGCAGAGCTTTGTCAGTTATTCTTTTGAAGATGAGTTCTCCACTATCAACATTAACCTAAATGGAACGCATTATGTCCTCTCCGCCTTGAAGGAGCGCTGCCCGGCTTGCCGCTTCTATTTTGCCGGCTCGTCGGAGATGTTCGGCCTGGTCAATGAATCACCCCAGAATGAACAGACCCACTTCCACCCCAGATCGCCCTATGGCATTTCCAAAGTGGCCGGTTTCGACCTGACCAGGAACTATCGGGAGGCGTACAACTTATTCGCCGCCAGCGGCATTTTATTCAATCATGAGTCGCCGCGCCGCGGCTTTGAGTTCGTGACCAGGAAGATCAGTAACGGAGTGGCTAAAATAAAACTAGGCCTGGACCGGGAGCTGCGCCTGGGTAACCTGGAGGCGAAGCGCGATTGGGGGTTTGCCGGTGATTATGTCGAGGCGATGTGGCAGATGCTGCAGCAGGACAAACCGGACGATTACGTGATCGCCACGGGGGAGACCCACTCGGTCCGGGAATTCGCCGAGCTGGCCTGCCGCACTTTGGACCTCGACCCGGCCAAATATCTCCTGGTGGACGACAAGTTCTTCCGCCCGGCCGAGGTCAATCTGCTCTGCGGCGACTACGCCAAAGCCCAACAGAAGTTCGGCTGGCAGCCGAAGGTCAGGTTTGCCGAACTGGTCAAGATGATGGTGACGGCTGACCTGGCGAGGCTAAAGAACTATCCAAAATGAAGTTGGCGTTGGTCCATGATTTTTTAAGCCAGTTCGGGGGAGCGGAACGCGTGGTGGCCGTCCTGCACGAGCTTTACCCGGACGCGCCGCTCTACACTTCGATCTATGCCCCGGACCGTCTGCCGGAACCTTTCCGGCGGATGGATATCAGGACCACTTTTATGCAGCGGCTCCCTTTTGTCCATCAACTGTTCAAACTCTACTTTATGATCTATCCGCTGGCCTTTGAGGGGATCGACCTGGCGGCCTATGAGGTCATCCTCTCTTCGAGTTCAGCCTTTGCCAAGGGGGTGAGAAAGCAGCCGGGCCAGCTGCATGTCTGTTATTGTTACACCCCGATGCGTTTTGGCTGGCGCTATGATGATTATGTCCGGAACGAACCGTTCCCCGGCTTTATCAAGCAGCTTCTCCCGTTTTTCCTGGAGCCGATCAAACAATGGGACCGGCGCAATTCCGCCTCGGTCGATCATTTTATCGCCATTTCCCGGGTGGTGGCGGACCGGATCAAGCAGATTTACGGTCGTGAATCTGCTATAATTTACCCGCCGGTGGAAACTGATTTCTTCCAGCCGGCGGGGATCGAGCGGGACCACTTCCTGCTGGTCTCGCGGTTGAACGCCTATAAAAGGGTCGAGCTCGCCGTCGCGGCCTGCAAAGAGCTCGACCTTCCCTTGAAAATAGTCGGTGACGGTCCCGATAAGGGGCGTCTGCAGCGGCTGGCGGGGCGCAATACCGAGTTCCTGGGCAGGTTGTCGGATTTTGAAGTCGCTAAACTTATGGCGGAGTGCCGGGCCCTGATCTTTCCCGGCGAAGAGGATTTTGGGATCACGCCGGTCGAGGCGATGTCTTGTGGCCGGCCGGTCATCGCTTACCGGGCCGGCGGGGCGCTGGAAACGGTCATCGAGGATGAGACCGGGCTCTTCTTTGACGAGCCGACGCCGGCCGCGCTGGTTTCGACCCTGCAGAGGTTTAAGTTCAAGTTGTTCGACAAGTCGCGGGTCCGGGCGCACGCCCTGAAGTTCGATAAACGGCATTTCAGCCGCCAGCTGGCAGCTTTCGTTAAGGAGAAATATGAAGAAAAGTTCGGCCGATAATAAGTTCTTCTCGTTCGACGCGCTGATCGAGGTCTGCCTGCTGGTGATCGTCTTCCTGGTCCCAACCATTTTTGACCGGCGGCTCGGCATCGTTTTTTCCGGGGCCAAGATCGCCTGGCTCCGGGTCTTTGTGGTCGTGACCATGTCTGCCTGGGCGATCAAACTGCTGGTCCGCCGGGAACATCGTTTTTTCCGGACCGTCCTGGATTGGCCGATAGCTGCTTATCTCTTGACGACCACGGTCGCCGCCCTGACCTCGGTCCAGGTCTACATCAGTTTGACCGGTTTTTACGGGCGCTTCGAAGGTTTGACCACCTGGTATATTTTCGGCCTGCTCTTTTTGCTGGTAACGAATTTCGTCCATAATTCGGCCCAGATCAAGCGGCTGTTCACCGCGGTAGTTTCTTCCGCCACCCTGATGTCGGTTTATGGCGTGATCCAGCGCCAGGAGATCGACCCGTACATGTGGGGTGGGGTGATCACCTGGCAGCGGGTCATCGGCACGATCGGCCAGCCGAACTTCCTGGCGGCCTACGTCCTGATGGCTTTCTTCCTCGGCCTGGTCTTATTGCTGGAAGAGAAACAATTCCCGAAAAAGATCGACTGGACCGGCCAGCTGGCGCCGCTCGGTTATTTCTTCTTTTCCCAGGTCACTTTTATCGTCATGCTCTACACCCTCGACGCCCAGGATGTCCTGGTCTGGTACCTGGGCTGGGGGCTGGTCACGGCCGGGGCGGTCCTTTTTGCCTTCAATTACGATAAGCTCCATCCGCTGGTCCAGGATGTGCTTTGGGTGATCTGCCTGGCGGCGATGTTCATTTGTCTTAATTTTACCCAGAGTCGCGGCGGCTATATGGGGTTCGGGACCGGGGCGGTCCTTTTTGCCCTGGCGGCCGGCCGGCACTGGCTCTTCAAGAATTGGCGTGAGCTAGCGCTGCTGGGAGTGGTGATCGTGTCTATCACGGCTTTTACCATGCTCCGGACGGAGTATTCCCCCATTGAACGTTTCGCCGGGGAGATCTCGGCCAAGGAAGAGATCTCCGCCTCGGGGGTAAGTTCCAGCCAGCTGGAACTGAAAGGGGCGGCCGGTTCGCGCGGCGAGACCTGGAAAAGCGCTTTTGGCATTATGGCCGATAACCCGCTTTTTGGCGTCGGGCCCGAGGTCCTTAAGATGGTCTTTCCGCGTTATGAGACCGACCTCTTCCGTTTCAAGGAGACCTTCCATGTCAAGCAGGACCGTTGCCATAACGAGACTTGCGACGTCCCGGTGACCAAGGGGCTGATCAGTTTTGCCCTGTACTTCTGGATCATCGCCCTGGTCTTTCGGACCGGTTGGAGCAAGCTCCGGGGGGCGAGCGACAACCAGCGGTTGATGTTGGCCGGCTTAATGGCGGGAAGCCTGGCTTATCTCATTCAGAACCAGTTCAGTTTTGGCGTGGTCGCGATCACTTCGCTTTTCTGGATGATGATGGGGGTGGTGATGGTCGTTGGCCGTGAAGAGGCGAGCCCGGAACCCCGGCAGAAACTGAATGTCGACGAGATCCCCTGGCTCTGGGTTTCCCTGGTCGCCCTGGCCGGCGTTGGGCTGGTCTATTGCTCTTTTTTCTCTTTCCGCTCGGACATTTACTTTAAAGCGGGCAAGACCATGCTCGACATGAGAGCCTTGCCGCAGGCGGCGGAGGAATTGAAAAAAGCCCTGGCCATCCAACCGTTCGAGGGGACGACCGTTTCTCATCTCGGGATCGCCAATCTAAATATGGGCAATACCATTGAAGCTGCCAGGTACTTAGAATACGGGACCAAGATCGATCCCTATAACGCCGATAATTTTTATATGCTGGCCCGGCTTTGTCTGGCGCTGGGTGAACGGAATGGCCCGGTTTATTTCCAGCGAGCCTGGCAGAACAACGAGATCGCCCTGAAGATCGATCCCTACTATGCCGAGGCTTATGAGACAAGAGGTTTCTTGCTGGAGCGGCAGGGGAAACCAGCCGCAGCCCTGGTCCAGTACGAGAAAGCTTTCAGCGTCAACCCGACGCTCCCCGGGCCGATCATGAAAGTGGAGGAGCTGAACCGGCGCCTCGGGCGGCTGGATAATGCCCGGCGGATCTTTGGCGAGATGAACCGCCGCTTTCCGGACAATATTGAAGTCTTCAAGGCCCTGGAACGGGTCAAATGATCTTCAAAGCGCTGGGCGACGCGGTCCTGATCGTGCTCTCTTTCCTGCTCGGTTATTATTTGCGTTTCAAGGTACTCCTTTTTGTCACCCCGGCCTCACTGCCGGTCATTGAAAAATATTTTAACGTTCTCCTGTTCATTACCTTGATCTGGCTGGCGATCTTCAAGTTGACCGGCTTCTACGATAATAAAAAATTCACGGCGTTAGTTGACGAGGTCGCCAATATTTTTGGCGGGGTCACCCTGGCCAGCCTCCTCCTGCTTGGTCTCCTCTTCCTGAACCGTGAATTCTGGGTCTCCCGCCTGGTCGTTTTCAACGCCTGGTGGATAGCGCTGGTCCTCTTTACCGGCACCCGGCTGATCGGCTTTGCCCTGGCCAGGGCGATGCGGCTGAAAGGGGTCGGCTTGAGAAATACTTTGATCGTCGGGGCTGGGGAGATGGGACAATTGCTGGCCCGTAAGATGGAACAAGACCCTGGTCTCGGTTACCGGTTGGCCGGTTTTGTCGATGACGATCCGGCCAGACCGGGACTGAACAGCCAGATAAAACAAATGATCGGCGAGTTGAAGGTGGAAGAGGTCCTGATCGCCAGCTCGCAGCTTCCTGCCGAGAAGATCCTCGATATCATCACCGACTGTGAGCGCCTGGGGGTCGAGTTCAAGATCGTCCCTGGCCTGCTCGAGCTGATCGCCAGCCGGGTTGACGTCGATGAACTGGCGGGCGTCCCGCTCCTGACCGTTTCCGAGATACGGTTAAAGGGCTTCAACGCGCTGTTGAAACGGGGGGTCGATCTCGCCGCCTCCTCGCTGGGCCTCCTGCTGATCTCCCCGGTCTTGCTGGCCTTTGCCGTGCTGGTCAAACTGACCTCGCCCGGTCCGGTCTTTTTTTCCCAACCGCGGGTTGGTCTGGACGGCCAGAATTTTCCGATGTTCAAGTTCCGTTCGATGGCCAAGGATGCCGAAGAGCGATTGCCGGAACTGGCCGGGCTCTCTGAAACGGAGGGGCACCTCTTTAAGATAAAAGATGATCCGCGGATCACGCCGCTCGGCCGTTTTATGCGCCGCTACAGCATCGACGAGTTGCCGCAATTACTGAACGTTTTTTTCGGGCACATGAGCCTGGTCGGTCCGCGCCCGCCGCTGCCGCGCGAGGTCGCCAAGTATAATGCCTGGCAGTTGAAGCGGCTGCGGGTCCGCCCCGGGATAACCGGCCCCTGGCAAGTCTCCGGACGGTCGCTCCTGCCGTTCGACGACATGGTCCGGCTGGATATTTATTACATCGAAAATTGGTCGCTCTGGCTGGACATCAAAATACTGCTGCGGACGGTCCCGGTCGTCTTGACCGGCAGCGGCGCTTACTAGAGAACTATCACCTTGCCCCGTTTTATCTCCGTGCTCCCGTTGGCCGATACTTGCAGTAAATATATATAGACCCCGTTCGGTGCCACTCCCCCAAAATGGTCCCGCCCGTTCCAGCGGACAACGCCGGCCGTCGCGTTAGACAACTCCTTTTTCCAGACGAGCGCTCCGCTTAGGTCAAAAAGGTAAAACTTCAACTCGGCCGGGGCGGAGAGGTTGTAGGTGAAAGCGAGCTCGCCGTCTGACCGGGGTGAGAACGGATTAGGGGCGTAGCCGGCACGATTGACCAGCGCGGCCGCCTGGACCGAGGTGAGAATGGTGAAACTGCTGACCGTCGTATTTCCGGCCCGGTCGGCCGCTTCGATCCGGAAACTATTGTTCCCTCCCTCCAGCGGCGTCTGGCGGACAAAATGGCGGTCGTCCGGCTGGAAAGAATCGACCAGCCGGTCATTATTGTAAATGCTGATCAGGCCGAGGTGATCGTCCTCCGCTTCCCCTTTCAGTAAAATGTACGGTTGGCCGTCCACGGCTTCACTGCTTTCGATCCGCAGGCTGGGCGAGCGGGTATCAACGATCAGGGGATATTTCTGGGCCGGACCGTTGTTGCCGATCCGATCGCGCGGCATGACTTCCACTTCATAACTGCCGTCGAGCAAGAAGGTTTTGGCATAGACTTCTCCGCTTGGGCTGACCTCCAGTGAAATTCCGGCCAACCTGACGATCGTCCCCAGCGGATCTATCCCCGCTCCCTCATCAGTCAGGGGGAGGGTGATGATCCAGGGCGACCGGCTATAAGCGGCCTCGCCGGAGACGAGGGTCAGGACCGGCGGGAGATGGTCGAGGTTGACCAGCCATTCTTTTTCGCCAGTATTGCCGGCGGCGTCGCGCAAGCTAACGCTGGCCCGGTTCTGGCCGTCGAGCAGCTCCTGGGGGAGCGTAATAAAGCCGGAGAGTTTACCCGCCTGTTGGTCATAAGTTAGTTTGTCTTCCAGCAGTTGTCCGTTAAAGCGGAGCTCCGCTTCGCTTTCATCTTCAATATCTCCCTGCAGGTCTTTGACCGTAAGTTCGATCAGGCAGGCGGAACCGGGCTTGAACCAGTCACCGGCTTTCGGTTTCAGCAAGCTAAGCTGGGGGCGGTCGGAGGAGAAGGTGATGGTCCTGGCCAACTGGCTGCTGTTAAGTGCTTCGTCGGTCGCCACCAGGAGGAGTGGATTGTTGCCTGGAGAGAGAGTCAACCCTGTCTTGAAAGAGCCATCCGCTTCGGTGGTGATGATCTGGCCGTTCAAGGTCAAGCGGGCCGTTCCGTCGATCTGGCCGCTGACGGTTATTTCAAAACTGTCGCTGCTTTCGGCGGTCGGGGCGAGGAGGGTGATCCGGGGGGGCAACCGGTCAATGCGGAAACTTTCCAGCGAAGAATAGGCGCCGGTCGTATAGCCGTCAAAAAGCGCCAGTCGGATGAAATAGGGGCTGTCGATCAGATCGACCGGGAGGCGGTAAACCGCTTCCGGTGTCGGCTGGGTGATGAATTCAAAGTTATAAGTGTTGTTCTTGGGAAAAGAACGGTCGGCCGAAAGGTCGAGCCGGCAGATGACCGGGTCGAGGCTGTGCGTCGCGAAAACGACCTCCGGGGTCAGAGTATTGAGCGCCTGGTCTTTGGTTGGGGAAAGAATGAGCGGTAAGGCCGCCTTGACCGGTGGTTCGGGGAGCGGAGTAAAGAGCGGTGTTGGCCCGTTGCTGACCAACAGCCATTTGTCCCCGCGGAAGGCCAGCCCGGCCAGGTCACCGCCGAAAGCGACCGTTTTCGTCCGGCCAAAAGTTTGGCCGCCATCGAGCGAGATCTTCAGGAATGTTTCCTGCCGCTCCAGATAATGGGTCTGCCAGGCGACGGCTATTCCCCAGGGGGAAAGGGTCAGGAGCGGGTTGATGATATCGTCACCTGTTTCCGTCACCACTTTTGCTTCGAAGCTTGCCTCCAGGGAAGCCAGCTGGGGGAGGTTGGCGTAGAGCAGTCGCTTCCCGTGGTTCCGGGTGACGATTAAGCCGTGGACCCGTCCGAATTGGTCGGTAGTGATGGTTGCCGCGCTGACCGCTTCGACCGAGATCTTGACCGGCGGCGCGAACCAGGCGCTATTATTTTGGGCCACGGCACAATAAGCGTCACCGCTGGTGAGATAGGTCAGGATCGTGGCTCCGTCCTGGCCCAGGTTCAGGCTGGCGGCACCGGCTTCTGGCGAGAGTTGGTAGAGGGTCCGGGCCGGGCCAAAAGTTTGGCCGCCATCTAGTGACTTGGCCAGGGTAACCTCGGTCGTCGCGGTGAACCGGAGGCAATTTCCGGCCTGGTCAAAAATTATCCCGGTCGAGGCCCAGCTGGAGCCGCTAATGAGCAGAGCACAGGACAATAGTGAAAGTAGGCGGCGCACGGGTTTATTTTAGCAGGGTTTACTCACGGCCGCAAATAGGCTATAATATTTATTCCGGAGATGAAAAAGAACCTCAAGATCATCGTGGTCGGAGCGGGGCCGGTCGGTTGCTACACCGCGCAACTGCTCAAACATTACGGTTACAACCCGGTCATTCTCGAAGAGCACCCTGAAGTCGGCAAACCGGTCTCCTGCGCCGGGATCGTCGGCAAGGGGATCTTCGAAGAGATGCGCCTCCCCGTTTCCCGCAAGTCGGTCGTCAACACAATTGACGGGGCGAAAGTCTCTTTTAACGAGATCAGCTTTGAGCTCCGCCGGCCGGGGGTCGCCCTGATCGTCGATCGCGCCTCTTTTGATAAGGAAATGAGCCAGAAGCTCGAGATCGAGTTTAGCACCGAGCTTCAGGATATTCACCAGATCAGGGACGGCTACCTCCTGAAAACCAACAACGGCGAGTATTTTGCCGACCTGGTGATCGGCGCCGACGGCCCGAACTCCCGGGTGCGCCGGGCGCTCGGTTTTACTTCCGACATGAAGCTCTACCGCGGCTACCAGTACCGGGTCAAGATGGAAGCAGAGCGGACAGACCAGGTCACGGTCAGTTATATCAAACCTTTTTCCCTCTTTACCTGGCTGATCCCGGAAGGGGATGGGGTCGTCCGCCTCGGGACGATCTGCAACAATCCTTACCAGGAACTTAACAATTACATGGAGAAGAACGGCCTGACCGGGGAGATCATCGAAAAAAATGCCGGGGCGATCCCGATCGGTAACTGTGAGCTGGTCCGGGGGAACGCGGCGCTGGTCGGCGATGCCGCCTGCCAGGTCAAGCCGATCACCTCGGGCGGGATTTATTACGGGATGAAGTCGGCCGAACTGCTGGTCGACTCGATCCGCGAAGGTAACCTGGCGCAATATACCGCCCGCTGGAGCGAAGAGTTCGAACAGGAGATCAAGGTTTGCCTTCTCCTCCGTTATATCCTGGAAAATATGGGTGACGATATCCTGAAAAAACTATTTGAATATGTCCGGGACAATGCCCGGCTGATCGAGCAGATCGGCGATTTCGAGAACCACTCTTCGGTCATCTGGAGCCTCGCTTCCAATCCCCGTACCTACCCGACGATCGGCACTCTACTGATGGGGATGGCCAAAAACCCTAAGTTCATCCTCCGTTCGCTCTTCCGCCTGCCGCGATGAAAAATAGTCACGAAAACAGGAAACCGCGACGTTTAGTCGCAGGTTTCCTGTTAATCCTCTTTTCCTTCCTGGCGCTCGCCCTGGTCCACCCGTATTTTCTACAGTACATGGCTGACCGTTTGGTCGTCCGCGACACTTTGGCCAAAGCCGACCTGATATTGGTCCTGGCTGGTGACGCTAATGGGGAGCGAGTGGCTGAGGGGGTCAAGCTGTATAAGTCTGGTTACGCGCCACTGATATTAATGTCGGGCGGACCGCTCGCCTGGCAGCTGACCTATGCCGACTGGATGAAGAAGCAGGCGATCGCTCTCGGCGTGCCGGCGGCGGCGATCATCACCCAGGGGGAGTCACGCTCGACCATCGAAGACGCTAAATATTCCCTGCCGCTGGTCAAGGGGAGCGGTGCCCGCAGGGTCATCCTGGTCACGTCGAGCTATCATTCCGGGCGGGCGGCCAGAGTCTTCCGCAAACTTTATCGGCCGGAGGGGATCTCGGTCCTTGTCTGGCCGGCCCCGGACCGGCAATTCAATTCCCAACGCTGGTGGACCAGGCACGAGGACCTTTCTTTTGTCGTTTGGGAATATGTCTCCGCGGTCCTCTACTTTTTGAAGGGATATTAGATTTACGGTATAATAAGGCCATGAAAATAGGTATTGGTTACGATGTTCATAAGTTGGTCAAGGGTCGCCCGCTGGTCGTTGGCGGGGTAGAGATCCCGCACGGCTTTGGCCTGCTCGGCTGGTCCGATGGCGATGTTCTCCTCCACGCGGTCATCGACGCGTTGATCGGGGCGCTCGGCGAGGGAGATATCGGCCGGCATTTTCCTCCCGGCGACAAGAATTACAAGAATATTCCGAGCGTTAAACTGCTGGAGTTCGTCCGCGAGCTGGTCCGGGCCCGCGGTTTTTTCATCAATAATATTGACGCCACGGTCGTGGCGGAAGAGCCGAAATTTGCCCCTTATATCGAAGCGATGAAAGGGGTCATCGCCGCCGCCCTCGACATTACCCCCGACCTGGTCAATATCAAAGGGAAGACGGAAGAAAAGCTCGGCTTTACCGGGACGAAGAAAGGAATGAAGGCGTACGCCGTCTGCCTGATCCACAAACAATTATGAAACTCGGCGTAAACATCGACCACATTGCCACCTTGCGGGAGGCGCGACAGGAAACAACTCCCGATCCGGTCGCCCTGGCGGCTGAAGCGATCGCCGGCGGCGCTGACGGGATAGTCTGCCATCTGCGCGAAGACCGCCGCCACATCAAAGACAAAGATGTTTTCCGCTTAAGGGAATTGCCGACCCGGCTCGACCTCGAAATGGCGGCGACGCCGGAGATGCAGAAGATCGCCCTCAAGCTCAAGCCGGAGATGGTGACCTTGGTGCCAGAGAAACGGCGGGAATTGACTACGGAGGGGGGACTCAACCTCAAACCTCAAACTTCAAACTTCAAAATAAGGAAGATTATTCAAAAATTGCAAGCTGCTGGAATATTAGTTAGCTTGTTCATTGAGCCGGATAAGAAGCAGGTGGAAGAGGCGGCGGTCTTGATGGCTGATTTTATCGAACTGCATACCGGGAAATACGCCCGGATCGGATCGCCTCGGGACTTAGAGCGGATCGGCGTGGCGACCCAGCAGGCGAGGCTGATCGGGCTCCGGATCAACGCCGGTCACGGTCTCGATTATAACAACGTCAAACCGATTGCCGCCATTCCCGGGATCGAAGAGCTCAATATCGGTTTTTCGATCATCGCCCGCTCGGTGGTGGTTGGGCTGAAGCAAGCTGTTGCTGAAATGAAAGGATTATTGTAGGGACAACCCTTGTGGTTGTCCGAAAATTCGGACAGGGACAAGCCCTGTCCCTACATTTTGGGGGTAAGTTTATGAAGATAGCAATCGGTTCCGACCACGGTGGCTTTAAACTGAAAGAGGCGATTAAACGATATTTAGCCGGTAAGAAGATCGTCTTCAAGGATTTTGGGACGTACTCCGACGAGTCGTGCGATTACCCGGATTATGCCTATCCGGTCGCCCGGGCGGTCGCCAAAAAGAAGTTCACCCGCGGCATTCTGGTTTGTGGTTCCGGAGTAGGGGTGACGATCACTGCCAACCGGGTCCGGGGGGTCCGGGCGGTCAATGCCTACAGTGAGTACACCGCTAAGCAGAGCCGCGAACATGGTGATGCTAATGTCCTCTGTCTTGGCGGGCACGCTGTTCAGCCGGCCAAAGCGCTGAAAATAGTAGCCCTCTGGTTAAAGACCCAGTTTTCCGGCGAGGCCCGGCATCTACGCCGGATCAGGAAGATCGACCGCGGATGAAAGCGCTCATCATGGCCGCCGGCTACGGCACCCGCCTGGAGCCGCTGACGCTCGCGATCCCCAAGCCGATGGCCCCGATCGTCAACCTGCCGACGATGCGGCATAATATCGAGCTCCTCAAGAAACACGGGTTTGACCAGATCACGGCCAATATCCACTATCACCCGGAGCAGATCGAGAACTACTTCGGCGACGGCGACGCTTTCGGGGTCAATCTGAACTATTCTTTCGAAGAAGAGCTTCTCGGCACCGCGGGCGGGGTGAAAAAGATGGCCCGCATCGCCCGGATCGATGAGACATTTGTTGTCCTTTCCTCTGATGCCCTGACCAGTATCAACCTGACCAAGCTGGTTGAGCACCATAAAAAGAAGCAGGCGCTGGCCACGATCGCTTTAAGCCAGGTGAGTGACGTCAGCGAGTTTGGGGTCGTGATCCAGGATGAGAGCGGCAGGATAATCGGCTTTCAGGAAAAGCCAAAACCGGCGGACGCCTTAAGCGACCTGGCCAATACCGGCATTTACGTTTTTGAGCCGGAGATATTGCCGCTTATTCCGGACGGTTTTCACGACTTCGGCCGAGAGCTCTTCCCGCGCCTGGTGGCCGACCAAGCGGCCATTTACGGTTATAAGATGCTGGAATACTGGAACGACGTCGGCGGGCTGGAGAAATATATTCAATCCAATTACGACGCCTTGAAAGGGGCGCTCCAGATCAGGATACCGGGGAAAAAACTCTCCAGCTCTTCCTGGGTCGGGGAGCGGGAAAAGATCGAGCCGTCAGCCAGGTTCGAGGGGGCGGTCATTATCGGCGACCGCTGTCAGGTCGGGAAGGATGTCTATGTCAAGGACGCGGTTATTGGCGACAAATGCGTGATCGGTGACGGCGCGGTCATTACCGGTTCGGTCCTCTGGGCCGATGTGGTCGTCTCCGCCGGCGCCCAGGTTGACGGTTCCGTTATCGGCAGTTTTTGCCATATTGGCCGCGGGGCGAAGGTCGGGAGCGGCGGGGTCATCGCCAACCGCTGTGTTATCCGGCCCGATTCGGATGTCCCGAAAATGTCCCGCTTAAAGCCTGACACGATATATTAGCAGAACCCGCGCAAGTTTTCCCCTCTTCGCCCCGATTAAACAAGTGGAATGAGCAAACAAACTTTTGCCCTGCTGGCCATCATCATAATGTTAGCCGTGCCCGCTCTTGCCCAGGAAAATCTGGGAGCCCGTCCGATGGGGATGGGGGGCGCTTTCGCCGGCCTGGCGGACGATGCCAATGCCATCTTCATTAACCCGGCCGGCATCTACCAGGTCCAGAGCGAGGCGGTCCTCGTTTCTACCCGCTTATCGGAGGGTCGCGAATATACGCTGATCGGCGGGGTCGAGAACACTCCGCTCGGCGCTATCGGTATCGGCTATGTCGGCTCGACCGACCCGATCATCAGCGCGGCCAGCCTGATCGGCTGGGATGGCGAGGCCCTGACCAGATATTCCACCCAGACCTTGTACGTCAGCCTGGCCAGGGAGTTAAATAAAGAGATCAAGGTCTCCGACAATATGGGTGTTCTTTCTGTTGGCGCCAACGTCAAGTTTTCCAGCCGCAAGCTCGGGACTGCCAAAGGGTTGTCCCAGGATGGCGGCTCGAACATCGACCTCGACCTGGCGACCGTTTTCAAGCCGAACAGCGACCTCTCGCTCGGCCTCTCGTTGCAGAACTTCTTCAGCGGGGATGGCTTAAAAGACATCCCCAACCTGACCACCGTCGAAGAGCGGAAAAGCGCGGTCTTGCTTGGCGCTTCCGGCAAGATCTTCGGCAACAGCGTGACCTGGGTGGTAGAGGGGACAGAGCTTGGCTGTGAATGGCAGCCGGTCCGGGGGCTGGCGATCCGCGCCGGCCGCGGCCTCGATTGCTCGACCGCCGGGCTGGGGATCAATCTCGGCGGGTTTGGCGTCGATTACGCTTATCTTGACAAAGCCGAGCCGGTCCATTACTGGTCGGTTTCCATCACGCCAAAAACCGAATCCAACCCAACAGTTGTTGGGAAAGCGATCGCCCAAAACGAGCCGAAAACGGCCTCGGTTTTACCGGAATAAGGAAAGGATAACATGTTATTAGACGGCATTTCAGCTTCTATGTTCAGGCAAATGAGCCCTAAGACGCTGGATAACGCCCCCAGCAATCAACCGGCTTCCCTCTCTTTTGTGCGCAATCTGATCGAGAATTTCCGGGCCGACCAGGTGACCCGCGGGACGGAGACCTTTGCCGGCGCCATGTCCGACAAAAAACTGTTCGCTGATTTTTTTACCGGCTTGGCCGCGCAAGATGAAGGCCTCGACGAGATACTGAAAAAGATCTCTCAAGTCGAGAAAAAGCTGAAAGAAGATTAATGCAAGTTTTGTCTTTCGGAGTACGATAAGTATAGTGGGAGCGGACAATGGGCAATTCAACGATCGGTAATTTAAATCTTAATAGTCAGGCGAATTCAGGGCAAATTACTGATCTCCTCTCCGATCTAAAGGGCCTCGTTAAGGCGAGATTTGAAGAGAGCGGTCTCGATCTCAAGATCGCGGAAGTTACGGATGCGGGCCCGGTTTCCAAAGAGGCAATTCCGCCGGCTGGTTCAGGCAGTTCGATCAACCAGCTGGTTTGATTCGACAGTATGGCAAAAAGGAGGTGAAAAGGTATGGCAACAGAACTTGAAGGATTGCAGAAATCTTATACGGCGTTAACCGAGCTTGGGAATCAATTAAACGAGCTCACCGTGCAGATTGCTAAATCATCGGTTGACGGGGGTGAGGTTCATCTGACGCAAATGAAGCTGGATGACGTTGACGTGAAATCCGCCGGTGGATTGTTCGCGGTTACCCAGGAAGTTAGTCTTAACGAAAGAGCCCAAACAATTTCAGCCGCGGCTCCGAAAAAGGGAATTGAGCTTACAAAGGGAGCGGCCGTCGATTATAAGAGAACCCAGGGTGGTTAAAAGGTTTATAGGGGGGAGAATTCTCCCCCCTCTCTTTAATTTCGTTCGTCGGGATTAAATGGAGGGAAAAATGGATAAATCGGTCAACAATCAATCAGCCGGGTCGGTTTTTGCCGCCCAGAACAGCGTGCGCTCGGGCGGCCAGGTCTCTGCCGCTGATACCAAAGAGTTCCTGCGGATCATTTTCAAAAAACTGAATAAGATCACGCTGGAGACGTCAAATTCTGAAATTAAAATTGTCGACTTAAGCGTCTTTGGCCTGGGCGAAGTTGACAAGACCTCTTCCGGCGGCCTGATGGCGATCAACTACGCGACCTCCCAATTGGAAAACCAGTACAATATGACCATGGGTTTGTTCCAGAAGCGGCTAAGTTATGACGAAACGGCCGCCAAAATGATGGCCGGCGGTTAAAGCAGAAAAGGCAGGTTGAAAAATGACCGATTTTGATGTAATGACCCCCGCGCCGGCTCCTTATATCCCCAACGTTCCCGTTGACGGGACGTTTGGCGAAGAAGGGGTCTGGGGCAACGAGACGACCGTGCGCGGCCGCCGCTGGCTTTTTTCCCGCGTAAACTTTCTCCAGGAAATGATGAAGTTTTTACCCCCGCAGAGAATAATTTCCAAGATCAGCGGTGAGGATCTTGCCGGGACGCTTGATGAACCCGGCGCCACGCATCACATGAAGCTGCGTTTTTCTATGTCTGACTCGAATGGCAACGGGATAAACGATCAGTTAGAGCCCGGTGTTCCTTTGGAATTTTGGGGGGAGAAAACAATAAATAAAGAAAAACAAACTCCCGGTCTTGATTATTATTTTGGCGCCTCGGATTTCCAGCACTTTAATTATGTGGGCAATGCCAAATCCCCCAAGATATACGATGAATTTAATCAGGTCCAGTATACCGATGGCAGTCTCGGAAGTATAGATGAAGCGATCGACGCGTATGAATTTGACGATATGAGCTATGTCTATAAACGCACCGGTTCCGGGACGGCCGGAGCGGAGCTTGGCTATGTGCCGGACTATTCAACCCTTTTTAAGGAAAAAAAAGCCGGTTTGAATGTCAACCGCAACTATTATGAATTTGTATATGAAAACTTTAAACAAAATAGTAATAATCCAGGACCGGAGCAGGGGATCGCCTGGATACTCGGGCTGATCGAATCAAAAAGACGGATCGCTTACGCCATGACTGACCTTTTTGGCAGTCACCGGCCGCAAGCTAAGAGCTATGATTTTGGGTATGGTGTAACGCAGAATGCCCTCTCCTACGGTGCCCTTGACGAGCTGACTGACGCTGATAAAATGAAAAAAATAGCTTCCTGGTCGGATAATAAGCCGACCGACTGGCGGGGGCAGGAATCGGGCCAGCTTAATCAATTTCTTTTCACTGAATACTATGAACTGTGGGATACCGCCGGGCAATGGATCGGCGCGCTTTCGGCCGGGAGAGGATGGAATGGCGACTTTGATCCCTTCAAAGGCGGCGGTTGGGGCGATCCGCAAGCTCCATTTACTAAGTATAAAGCCTGGATTGACAGTGTTTTTGCCCAGTTTGATAATAGCTGGGTATTTAACGGAAGTTTTGCCGGCACCAAAAATGCCCTGGCCAGCGCGACCAGCGTGGAGCAGGTCTTAAATGCGCTGGGCGGCCTCAAGATCAAAACGGCCAATATTACTAAAATTATAGACGATTTAAAGCAGGGAAATATATCGGTTAAAGATGCCGTTAGTGGTCTATCTGGATATTTGAATGGATTTAAAAGTGACGATGACTATAAAAAACATGTGGTAACCAGTCTAAAAGCGGAGTTTTACGGCCACCTGGAAGAGAATAACGTTTATTATCCTAAAAAAGTAGGCGAATCAGAAGGTATTTCCATGTATCCTATCTCTTCTGAAGGCTATAACTTTCAGGATAGAGCTTGGCTGGGTTCACCCGGTGCTGATCTGCAGAACTGGATGTTGAATGTCGAAGGTTGGGACGGGGGGGGCAGCTGGACCGATTTGCCGGTTATTGAAGGCGGCAGTGATCTGCTTTGGTATAATGTTCAGGTGGCGAATGTCAGGGGGAGCGCCCGCGGTCTGTTTGTCGGTCTGAACTATTTCAATCTGAGCCGAAACTCGACCGCCCACTTGTGGCAGAATAACGAGGACCTGGGCACGGTTAATCTTTATAATAATTCCTACAATTTCCGGGCTTACAGTAATTTGCTTAACAAAGCCATGGCTTATCTTGATTATACGATACAGATAAGTCAAATAAATAAATTTAATCGGAACGGACATGAGCGAAAAACCGAAGATTATAAAAAGGAAAAGGAAAAAGTTCGGGATGATAAATGGGAAACGGCTGTTGCCGAAGCGAAAAGCGCGGCCAGAGCAAGAGCTAAAACGGGCGAAGCCAAGGCCGCGTCCGAAAAGGCCAAACAGCAGAAGGTCGCGGTTGAAAAAACGGCCGCCGCCCGGTCGGACAATCTCAAAACGCTAAGGCAGAAAAATAAAAAGTGATCACGCAAGTATTTTCTTTCTGGTTACGATATTAAAGTTAGAGAGGTGAGTTAAATGGCCGCAGTCGAAGGACCGCTTAACGCGAATATCGATAAGTTGAATAATGGCGATTGGGGCAAGAACCTTGACCCTAAGGCCGCCTTGGCTAAGTTTCAGCAATCAATGATGGCCAATTTCTTCAAACAGCATGTGGAAACAGCCGCCAAGTCAGCCAGCAAGAGGAATAAAGGAGACGAGTAACCCAGGCCTTTGTTTCCCTTGTTCCCCCCCTTTTTATGCAAGTTATTGTCCATTTAACCCGATATATTAGTAGGTATGGCAAAGCTACTTTCTGTCTGCATGATAGTCAAAAACGAAGAGGAGAATCTCCTCAAAACCTTGCCTTCGGTCATGGCCGGGGCTGATGAGGTTATCGTTGTTGATACCGGCTCGACCGATCGGACCAAAGAGATCATCCGGGAGGCCGGGGCCGGGCTTTACGAATTCCCCTGGACCAATGACTTTTCCGCCGCCCGCAACGAGAGCTTAAAACACGCCGCCGGCCAATATATCCTCTGGCTCGATGCCGATGAGTACGTTACCCCGCGGGAATTCCAAAAACTAAGGGAGTTTCTCCGGGACGGTCCAGCCGACCTGATCTTCGGCCGGATCTGGGAATGCCAAAAAGGCGAAACTAAAAGCGATGTCTTTTACAAACGGGATAAAATATTCAGAAACGGCAGGGGTTTCCATTTTGTCCGGCCGGTGAATGAAGAGCTGAACACTGCTGAACAAGCCACCCGTAAAGAGATCGATTTTAATATTTATCACTGGGGCGGCCTTGCCGCCCTGGACGAGAAGAAAAAAGCGCAAAAACTGGAAAGAAGCGTGACCATGTTTGAGCAAGCGCTGGCCAAAAAACCGGACGATCCGCAATTCGCCTATCTGCTGGCCAATACCTATTTCAGGAAAAACTTATTTCAACCGGCGGCTGAAACCTATCAGCAAGCGATTCAGTTTTTACCGGAGGGTGAGATCATGACGAAAGCGCGCTGTCAGTTAGCGCGCTGTTTTATCCTTCTCCAGCAAACAGGCCAGGCCATGAAGGTGGCCGCTGACGCTTGTCTGCGTGATCCTTTTGATCCGGAGCCGAGAGTGGTAAAAGCAACTCTGCTGCTGGCTGCTGATCAGCCGCTGGAGGCGGTAGAAATTCTCAAGCCGATAGCCAATTTCCCGCTTAAAGGGGGCAACTGCGCTCCCCTTAATGTCCGGCTTTATGATTATTATCCCTATTACCTGCTGGGAATGGCCTGGCTGAAATTGGGCAATAAAGAGCAGGCTCTGGATAATTTCCGGCAGGCTTATAAGGCCCAGCCGGATCAAAAAGTCCTGTCGGTGATAAATATCCTGGAGAAAAAAAATGACTGAATGCAATCTGAACGCTTATAATAAAGCGGCGCTGTTCGCTTTGAAGAGCAAACCGCAAGCCAACCAACAGCCGGCGGAAAAAGCGCCCCCCAAGACGGAAGCCGCTCCCGACTGGTCAAAATACCTGGCGCAGGTCGCCGGATCGGAAGAGGCGGGCAGTTCAGAGTTTACCGGTTTGCCGCGGCTCACCCATTCCTACGCCTCGGCGGTCGTTTATACGCAGGCAGCCGTCAAAGCGCCGGCCTTTGGCGCGGCCAGCCTGGAAACCTGGAAAGACGCTTTTACCAAAGCGCTCCAGCAGGCGCAGGGATCGCCCAACCTGCTCGTCTCGAAATATTACTCTTTCAAAGCGGGTGCCTTGCGTTTTCTCCTCTCGCTGGCCGGGGTTTCGCCGGGTGAGCTGGAAGCTTTGCGGCGGCAGGCGCTGGAAGATCTCGAAAAACAGAACAAACTGCTGTTTAAGGAAAACGCCAGGAATTATGTCCTGCTGACCATTTCCGGCGGCAAGAACAAAAAAGAGCGCCGGATCATGGCCGAGATCGAAAAACAACTTTCCCTGCAGGCCCAGCGGCTGGGCAAGCCGGTCTCCCAACTCAATCTTCACGAACTCCGGCTGGAGCAGGCGCAAATCATCAGGGAGAACCTGGCGGAACAAGTCGGCAATCTAAAGGGCCTGAAGGAATTGTGTGAATTATATGGCCGAAATTAAACCGGAATTACTCCAGGAAGAAGAAACGATCAAGGTCGCCGACCTGGATAAAAAGATCAAGATACTGGACGGCTATATCCAGAAAGTCGACACCTTTATTAAAACGACCGGGAAAAAGGTGTCACTGCTGAAGGAAAAGAGAAGCCGGGAAATGATCTTATCCGGCCTTAGAGGGGGCATTTAATGGTCCAAACGGTCAACAATCAGCAGATCAACGTCGCCCTGAACGAAGGAGCGATCCTTAACCAAGCGGTAGTTCCCAAGCACAACCTTGACAAGACGACCGCAACAAAGCGGACGGCCAAAGAGATTTTGGAAAAGGTCATGAGCGGCGGCGGGATCGACAAAAAGGGCAAGATGGATATGATCCTTGACACCCTCGGTAAATTGCCCAGCATCGGCCTGTCAGCCGGCGTTTCCACCAAAGGGGTGTTGAACAAGCTGGATAAGGAATATGACAGAATGTTGGGCAAGGACGAAACAGGGGAGGACACGGTCGCCCTCTCGAGAAGCGCGCTGGAAGACGCGATCACCGGCGTGGAAAAATATAAAGGAAAGAAAGGCCGGCAGGAAGGAGAGAACAGCGGCAATCAGGGGGTCAAAACTTATTCCACGGGCAGTGAGTTAAAAGGGTTGGTCCAGCAATATTCGTCACTTTTACTAGAAAGTTTGGTCAGCAACGATCCCGGCCTGGCCGCCAAATTAAAGACCTTAAAGGACAAAATACTGGAAAAGGGTGTGCCGGAGAAAGAGCTCATTGCGCTCAAGCTTAAGATCAAGAATGAGATCAGAAAACAGATCACCGACGGGATCAAGGAACGGTATGTGGCGGTCGCTTTGGCCGAAGGAAATGTCGAGGAAGCTTCGGCTAAGATCGGGATTTGGGCTTATACCAGCAAGGTCTTTAAAAATGATAAATTAGGCAATTGGGATTTCGGCGGCTATCACGACGGCGTCCAGGGGACGTCGGACTTTGCCGGCAAAGAAGCCAAAGCGGAGATCAAGGACTTTCTCATGCAGGAGCTGGAAAAAGAGCTGATCAGCGTCACCATGAAAGAAGGGAAAAAAGACCTCTCCACCCTCGCCAAGATCGCGGTTAAGGCCGAAAACCTGGGGGCGGATGTTGCCGGCTGGACAAACCGGGTCTGGAAGCAAGAAAAGAACGATCTGGGCTTGACCTATTTCGATCCGCCCGGCGGCCTGGCCGGCAATAACGTCAATACCAACGCGGGCGACATGTCGCGCCAGCCGCCGAAGAACCCCTATGAGTATACCGAAAAAGACGAGAAAGAACTGCTGGTCAATCGCTTGAGAGCGGTCTACATGCAGAGAGCGATCAAGGGCGACCTGCTGACAACCATCTCGACCGAGCTCAAGGTCAGGAAGCTGAAAAACGGCATCTTCCGCCTCGGTATCTTTACCGACCAGCTGGACGAGCAAATTAAAGGCGAAGCCCAGGAGCTGGCCAAACAGCGGACGGTGGAGATGCTTAATGAAGCCCTGTTGGAGAGAGCGACTCTGTATGACCTTTCCGGCCCCGCCCACCAGATGGTGGAAACTAGGCTCAAGGGACTCCTGAAGAACCTGAAACGGTTGGACCTGCCGGTTTCCGATGCCGATTTTGTCCGCCTGCGCGACCAAGCCAACGCCCGGGTCTTCTCCCTGGCCAGGAAGGAACTAGTTGAGGTCAAACAGGCGAAAACCAATGGGAAGAATCCGGCCCTGGACAAAAAAGAAGGCCTGCTCAAGAAGCTGATGCAGAGGATCCTGGGTGAGACGAAACTGATAAATTAATGCAAGTTTTTAGCCGTTAGTTCCGATAATATGGGTAGGAGAACAACCAATGGGTGATGTATCAGTCCAATTAGACGTCAGCGTTAAGCTGAATCTTAGTAACCCGAACTTCCGGCTTTTGGGCCGGACCGGGCAGGCGCTGTTGAAGATGGGCAAAGGGGACCTCCTTTCCAGTTATGTCGGTGAGACCAAAGACCCCAATAAAATGAATGAAGAAGACCTGCTCAAATACGCGCAGGGCAAGATGGACCAGGATGACTTTGACCAGCTGGTCGGCAACTATATGGCAGCGGTCCAGTCCACGCAAACCGACGAGAGTGAGGGTAGCTCGGCTTTAAGCGGTGAGTTTGCTCCGCGGGGCGATCTGTCGACCTTGACCGAACAGCTGTTAAACGATATTTTAGCCGCCCAACGCCGGATCAACGACGCGGTGATGGGCAAGCCGTCAACCAAAGCCGGGAAAGAAGAGGTTGAGCACAAGAAAGAAGAGAAACGGTTGGATGAAAAATATCTTCAGCACCGGGTGGAGCAAAAACAGAACGAACTGCGCGCCCGGCTGAAACAAGCGATCGCGAAAACCGGCCAGATCGTTGGCGACTTAAAAGCGATCAAAGCCGGCGCCGAACGTCTTGGACTCGATACCAGTGAGCTGGACAGGAAGATCGGGCAGGTAGAGGGGAAGGCGGTCGAGATGGGGCAGATGTTAGCAACGGTGAAGAGCCTGGCACCGGCCGGTGGCGGCGACAGCTCTACTTCCGACGACGCCGGTTCCCAGTTAAACAGCCAGGCGCAAAATCTCGATTCGATCTCCGCTCGGCTGGATAAGGTTGAGGGCGCTGTTAAACATGATCTCGCAGGGATCATGACGATGAATTTTAGGGGAGGGACAAGAAATGCCAGTAAATCCAGCATCAGCGTCAGCTGCTAACGGTACAACGGTACCGGTTAAAAATAATGAGAAGATTACTGCTCCGATTGGTACTGACCAATCAACACGATCAATATATGATCCTGATCGAAAAATGGCCGCTTTGCTTGGTTGTAGTCGGGAAAAAGCAGGTCAGGTCAATCGGGACTTAAGAAATGCGCCTGGCGGCATAATTACCATGAAATATTGGAACAAAGTTATGGAAAAGAATGGTTTACGTGGTTTCGAATTTGATAGTGAAGATAATTTTCAAGCCGTAGTCCTTGGCAGGAAAGATGGCCCGGCGGAATGTCTTGTTACGGACCTTGACAGAGCAATAAATCGGATGCATAACACTCAAATAGCTTTTAATCACCAGCGGGACAGCGGCTACTCCAACAGAGTGGATAACTTTAGCGACGCTTTTAATCAATATGTTCATAATACTCATGGATTTATCTATGTCAGTTCAGCTGACCAAATTGAAGCTGGAAAATCAGTTTTTGGTACCCTTGAGCAGGCTTGCATTTGGATCAAAACAGAATATGGCAATGAGTCCAGTAATCATTATGATCATAAAATTAGCGCTAAGATGCAGGAAATTCAGGAGGATAAAAATCTAACCAAGGACCAAAAGTGGGCAATGCTGATGTCGATCTTTGTGATTCCAAGGATGATCGCAAAAATCCAGCCGGGTAAAGACAAAGATAAAACCGAAGTGATCAATGAAATGCTTCAGGAATTAGGAAAACCCGGAAAAAGAGGCAAAGATGCATTAGAGAGATATAACAATCAACTTAGTCTGTTAAAACAATACGGAACTTTTGATTATGGCTATGTGATGAGGGGTGGATTCTGGCCGCACTCGATTAATAATGGTGGAATGGCGGCTCCGGATGGGGTACAACAGCCCCCGGTAGTCAACACCGTTACCCAGTCACCTAAACAAGAGGTACCGCAGGAGGCAAATAAGTAATGGGATACGCGGCAGGAATTAATACAGATACTTATATCGGCGGCTCGTGGACACCGGCCGCGGCCGGTCCTGGTAAACAACTTACTACGGCGTTTTTTGATGATCCAGCCGCCCAGCGGCTGGCCGGTTATGTTGGGAACAAGGCTAGCGGGAAAGAGAAAGGCAGGATGCTACCGACACAGTCGGATGAAAAACCGGCTGACCAACCAGACAGATACACCCCTTCCAATCCCAAAGGGTAATGCTAAAGATAAGGAGATGTTTTAAATGCTTTATACGACTTTAGGTGATACCGGCGGAAAGAATTTTAGAGCCCAGGCAGGGCAATCAAGGGGACAGAATATTACGGGCGCACAACAAGATATTCGCACCGGCATGGGACAGTTAGCTGGGGCAATTGGCAGTCATTTTGCTCCTAAACCGGGGGAAGGGCCGTTGCCGGCGTTAGAGGCCAATCCTCCAAAACAGCCAAGCGGGACTCCGGGGACAGATCAACCTCCGGCAAAGGGAGCAGCTCCAGGAACTACGGGGAAGCCTTTTGTCCCTCCCACAGGCAGCTTGGGCCAGAACGTTGATGAAAAAAAATAGATAGTTAAAATAGGTGTGATTTCTGTTACCCTGAAATCCTTTTTGCTGATCCTCTGATTTCCTGATAGCCACAGTTGGGGGTGAGTTAGCAAGCGGGAGGGTAAAAACGGTCTGATCCAGTTTTTGAATAAGCGTTACCGCTTTCTTCCAATCAAACCCCATTTGCCCGCATTTAAAAAAATCACGTGAAATTTACCACAGAAGCCAATGATAATCACTTGTGAGAGAAAGTTGAATAGGGGTTTGGAAACCTGTCCGCCTGAGGCGGACGGTTTCCAAACCGATGAAAGGTGCGAGGAAACTGACAGTAACCGATAAAAAAATGGGAGGTAAATAAAATGATACGAGGAATATTAGGAGTAAGAATGTTGCCAAAACAGGTGCGCACAGCCGCACGAGCCGCAGTTTTTTCTTTGGGAGTTTTAAGTCTTGGGAGTGGGTGCTCTCCCAGTATTAATGCCTGGAACAATAGAGGTAATGCACTTTCACAGCAGGGGAAATTTAATGAGGCGCTTGAAGCTTATAAGCAGGCATTAAAGATCAATCCTGATGATCCTGACATCTGGAGCAATATAGGTGTTGTACTTAAGAAACAAGAGAAATTAGATGAAGCACTTGAAGCTTATAATAGAGCGCTGAAAATTTACGCCTTAAAAAATAATCCTAACTGGAATGACAATCATGCAATGGCTTGGGAGCATAAAGGAAATGTGCTTCATGCTTTAGGGAGATTAGATGAAGCACTTGCGGCTTACAATACAGCATTGGAACTTTACCCTTTTTTTGTTACCCCTTGGCCGGAATTTAATTCTCCCGATAGTCCTACTCCCTGGCAAAGGAAGGGAGATGTGCTTTATGCTTTAGGGAGATTAGATGAAGCGCTTGATGCCTACAATAGGGAATTGCAAATTAGGCCCCAAAATGATAATGCCTGGAACGGTAAAGGAATGGTGTTTGAAAAACAAGGAAAATTAGATAAAGCGCTTGAAGCTTATAAGCGGGCATGGGGAATCAATCCTGGTGATCCTGTCATCTGGAAGAATATTGGAGATGTACTTTACAAACAAGGGGGATTGGATGGGGCGCTTGCGGCCTACGATAATGCTCTAGAGATTAATTCCAATTATGCTGTTGCTTGGGTCGGTAAAGGAGAGGTGCTTTATGGCCAAGGGAAATTAAATGAGGCACTTGAAGCTTATAATAAAGCACTGCAAATTAATCCAAATTATGCTGTCGCCTGGAACAATAAAGGAGCTGCGCTTCGTAATCAAGGGAACTTAAATGAAGCACTAGGAGCTTACAACAAAGCTTTAGAAATTAATCCTAATTATGCGATCGCTTGGCAAGGTAAAGGAACTGTACTTGCCAGACAGGGGAAATTAACTGAAGCGCTTGAGGCTTACAACAGGGCTTTGGAAATTAATCCTCACGATGCGGTTATTTGGAGCAATAAGGGAGTTGTGCTTGAAAATCAAGGTAAATTAACTGAAGCACTTATGGCTTACGATAAAGCCCTAATAATTAATCCTAATCTTGATGTTGTTTGGAATAGTAAAGGAGTTGTGCTTTATAAACAAGGAAAAATGTCTGAAGCACTTGAAGCTTACAATAAAGCATTGCAAATTAATCCTAATAATGATAGTGCCTGGAATAATAAAGGTGCTGTGCTTGCTGACCAAGGGAAATTAAATGAGGCGCTTGAAGCTTACAATAAAGCATTGCAAATTAATCCCAACAATGCTAATGCCTGGAGCAATAAAGGAGTTGCACTTTATAAGCAAGGGAAAATGTCTGAAGCACTTGACTCCTGCAATAGAGCATTACAAATTAATCCTAATTATGCTAATGCCTGGGGCAACAAAGGAGCTGTGCTTAAAAAGCAAGGGAAATTAACTGAAGCACTTGAAGCTCTTAATAAAGCATTGGACATTGATCCTAATCTTGCTCGTGCCTGGTTTCATAAAGGAGATGTTTTTGCCGGCCAGGGGAAATTAGATGAAGCAATTATGGCTTATAATAAAGCCATAGAGATTAATCCTAATGAAGCCGATGCCTGGAATGGTAAGGGGAATGTATTTAAAAAGCAAGGAAAAGCAGACGAAGCTGAAAGGTGTTTTAAGCGAGCCAGAGAACTAGGCTTAAACCGCTGACGTAAAAATCTAGCCTCCGTGGTTTATTAATACAGGCCTTAATTAGCTGACGTCCATCCTCCCTGGTTGATAGCATTCGAAAATATCATATTTTTGGCTTCATACCCACTAAAAATAGGCCTCCCTCCATGCAAGTTTTTGACCCCAAACCACGATAGATATATAGAGATGCAAAGCAATATTACCCAGATAAACAATCAGCCAAAAATCCATTCAGAGGAGATCCGCGAGGATATCAATCCGAACGCGGTTTCCGAGTTTTTGCTGGTCGACGATATTTCCTTCAAGCCGCAGGAATCGTTCGGGATCAATGCCTCGATCAACAACTCTTTCAAACAGCAGGCATCGGCAATTCAGTCGACGGTGATCGAAGCCAAAAAAGACAAAGGTAATTATATATTGGCGGAAGTCGACCGGCTGTTCGCCCCGTCGAATATGACCACGACCAGTTTATATACCAACTTTTATATCGACAACCTCACCGCCAAATGCAACCAGATATTCTCAACTTTAACCGCGCCGGCTCCGGATGCGCCGCCGCCGACGCCGGACGAGCCGCCGCCACCACCACCGCCTCCGGGTGACGGGACTGAAGATGATCATATTCCGGCCACGCCCGGCGGCACCGGTTCCGGCGATCCGACGGTTGACGCCGCCTATTCGGTTGACGCGATGATCGAAGCCAAACAGAAAGAGATACAAGACAAGATCGACCACGGCGGCTATGTTGACGGGAACATCAATGATCCGACCTATAACAGCAGTTATGCCGGCGAGTCGCCGGACCTGCAAAAGGACTATGAGGAACTGATGAAGCTCTGGAACATCATGACCGCTTTGGCGACGGTCGCCGAAGGCAAACGGAACGTTTGGCGCGCGATGTACCAGATGCTTTACGATAATGATCTTACGAGCCGGGATTCCGACCTGTCGCTGGCCGAATTGGTGACGTCAATGCGGCAGACCGCTTTGCAGAAGGTCCAGTTGATCGAAATGCAATTGAGGGAAAAGATCGAAGACTTTAATAACGCTGTTTATAGGGCCAAAGTGGCGGAAGCCAAGAGAAGGGCGGAAGAAGAATCGGGTTGGTGGGATTCTTTTACTAATTCGGTTGAGAACTTCGTTGAAGGGGCGGGCGACTTTTTTGAAGGGATGTTTACCGGTGACTGGGACCAGATGAAAGCGGGCTTCAATGAGCTGAGCGGCGAATGGTTCGGCTTCAAGACCGTCTTCAAAGAATTTGCCTTCGATGGTTTGGGCGATGTCTTTAGCGGCGGTGAGATCAGCAAGCGGGAATATGACGCGAATTTAAAAGAACGCCAGGCGAACATCGAAAGGGAGAAGGCGGATTTTGACGCGGCAAGAGAACGGATCCTGGAAGAAGCCATCCTCAAAATAATCAAGCATATTCAAGAAGAAGAGAACGCGGGCAGTCCGGTGGCTGATGGCAAGAAGAAGCTTTGGTTCGGCGATACGTCAACCGGCTGGGGCGGCATCAACAGCGGAAATATGGTGCAGACCGACATCGAGTCAGACGGGGAGGGTGGAACCGGGGCGGGTGCCTATATCCTGGGTTCGATCTTTGCTCCTAATTCAGCGCTCGCCTACGCGGGCGCCAACGGCGTTAACGGCGACAATATCGTCGCGATCGCCCTTTCGCCTGAAGCCGCCAGTATCGGCGGCGCCTTCGGCCTTAACGGAGGCGGGGGGGGCGACCCGCCGCCGAAGTGGGACATCGACCGCGACAAGATCCTGGCGGCCCGGATGCGCCTGGTCGGCCTCAATAACATTGAGCGGGCTTATTACATTGTCAAAGAAGCGATCGAACAGGCGAAAAACGATATTCTTTATATAATGACCGGGGTCAAGGTCGGGGAAGGTTACTTCAAGCTTTTTGACCAGATGCTGGCCGATCTCCAAAAATTCGAGCTTGAACTTTTCTCGATCATGATCAATTCCATGGTGGGGATGGTCAGCTCGCACAATACTATGGTTGACGCGTTCGTGGAAGCGCAGAAAGCGGAGGCGATGCTGACTTCGGTTTATGCCGGCACTATTAGCGGCGGCTTTCTCCTCGCTTATCCCTTTACCGCGCTCAACGATTACTTTACCGGCTGTATGCTTGATTCCAAGCTTTCCCGGACTTATGCCCCGACCCAGGTGAATATGGATAACGTTTACGCGATCTTGCGGCAAATGGGCCAAGATCACGTTGGCAATGCCCAGTACATGGTCTCCGGCGGCGACCCGAACATACAGGCGAGCATGGCCATGCAGAAGGCGGAAGAGCTCGGCTGGGAATTGGTCGCCAGCGGCTTGAATGACGGTATCATCATCAATAAAGACGACGGCTTCCAGCACCTGAATGAAAAAGGGGTGGCCGACATTCGGGCCCGGCTCGAAGGTCTCCATAACCTGATGCGGGCGATCGCCATGGTCGGTCTCTCCCAGATCAGGACGGTAAAGTACATCCTCTCCATGTGGCTGGAAAAACCGCTGATGACGATCGACAGCTCCCACGTTGAAGCGGCGGAAGAAACCTTCCGTTCCCAGGAACTCGGGTTTGAGCTCAAACTGTCCGGGATAGAGAATAAAGTGAGGGAGCATAACCGCCTGAATGCCTGGAATCGGGAATTGGAATCAATGGCTTATAAGGCCTGGGGAACCACGATCGGTCTGGCGATCGCCGCTATAGCTATTATCGCGACCTGGGGCGCGGCCACGCCGTTGGTCATTATCGGTTTCGCCGGCGGAATGGCGACCCTGGGCGCCGGGGTCGGCAGTTTGGCGTATGAGCAAGGCCACCCGGTTGACGACAAGAGACTGCCCGGTGAAGACACTTTCTATCCTAATAAGACGACCGGCAAAACTGTATTTGATAAGATCGACCGCGAAAGACAGGAGATCATTGATGGGCTGAACGAAAACAACCACGTCAGCGCGGGTGACGGCAAATGGGGCACCGATGTCGCTTCGCTAGCGGCCGCCCGGGATAACTTGACCAAACTAAGATTTGTCGAGATGGCGCTCCTGATGGTTTACGAAGCGATGCTGGCCGAGTATCAGAACCAGCTGGCCAACTTCAGCGGCGTCGGGCTGAACGACCCGAACATGCAGATCTTGCACAACTCGTTCAGCGAACAGCACCGGGTCAAAGTCCGCACTCTTAACGACAAACAAGATTATATTTCCGACCGGATCCAGGTCCATAACCGGAAGCGGGAGCAGGATAAAGCGATCGAGCGCGGCTGGGTGGATGTGGCTTTCGGCGCCTTGGAAGCGGCCAGCGCGGGCGGCGGCGCGGCGACCAAAGCCGGAACCGCCCTCCACAGTGCTTTCAGCTTAGCCCAGCTGGGGACAAAACTCGGACATATCGGTACCAATCTCGCCTTTGCGATCTATGATCAACACCAGGGGCTTGGCGGTCTCGATAGCCAGCGCGATCTTGAGCTGATGCTCGACAATGTTTACAAGAACACCTCTAACCAGTTTGACAGCCAGATCACCGCTAGCGAGCGCGACGCCCTCCAGCAGATGAACCGGGGGATGCTTCAGGGGGTCGGCGGCGGCTACGTGGCGCCTAATGCCGGAGTTTATTACGCCATGCAGACCAAGATCAGCAATCTCTATAACATTTATCTGGCTCTGGCCATCGTCAAACAGGCGCAGAACCGGATCTTTGCCAAGCTTGGCAATACTTCACTGGCCCAGGACCCGCTTAGCCAGGCGATGTACGATAAGCGCGACGCCTCTCTCAATACTTTAAAACTCCTCTTCCAGCGGGTGAAGGAGCTGGCCCACCGGATGAACGAGCTGAACGACCTGACGAAAAAAATGTATGTCACGATCGGGACTTCGGCCTTGAGCACATTCATGGCGCTGAATCAATATAGTGACGGCAAACTTATGAAACCTGTTTATAACTTTATCAAAGAAAAGGTTGATAAGCTGGTGGAAAAGGCGGGCGGCAGTTCTAACGCCAAGCCGATCGAAGTGATCAAAGACGCGAAAGTCGCCAATATCTTCGGTGAGAACTGGGACGGCAAGATCGGTTACGGAGATATTGCCGCGATCCTGACCAAAGTCCTTGTTTCCAACAATATGCTGTCGTTCATAATTGAAAAGGCCTACGACGCGGCCAACAGCAATAAAGGCGATAACGCCAAACAGGTCCAGCCGGTAAAATACGATGAAAACACGAATAATAGTACCGTAAACTCGCTCAACAAAATAGAGAATGAGAAGGCGAGCTTTCAGCAAGTTACGGCCGAAAATGAATTGAGCATGGACGAGTTGGAAGCGGCGCGCAAGATAGCGGCCGACTTCAACAAATTCGTTATCGGCCTGATCAATGACAGTGTCAATGCGCTTGGTTGGGGGAGAGATATGGCAAAAAGCACACCTCCGCCACTGCCAGTCGAGAGCAACGCCAATCAGCCGGCGCCATCAGTACAGCCGCCGACCGCAGTGGCGGATACTATCATGCCGACGATCGATAGAATACCGTTAGACCAAACGCAAATTGATCCGGAAATGTTGAAACAGGCGCAGGCAGCCGCCAGTGCGGTTGTGGCGGCGGCTATGAACGGCAATCTCCCGCAGGCGGCATCTTTATTAAATGAGGCGGCGGCTAACAAGCCGGCGACAAAAAACAGCAAAGGCGATCTTGACCGTGCCAACGAAATAGAAAAATCAATTGCGGCTAAGTCTACCAATATTAATGAGACCGAGAAGATACAAGAATCAGCTACGCTTTCTTTAGCAGAAAAGCAGATGGAGCAATCAGTCGTCAAATCGGCTGGCGGTATACCAATCAAGGATATGAATACTACACAGCTTCAGGCGGCTTATGACAAACTGCGCCGGGAAGACTGGACGCCGCGCAGTGCCGAGATCAACGAAAACAATGTTGAGCTGGGACAAATCAAATTGCAACTGGCGGATAATGCGAAAAGCTTAAAAATTGTCGGCCTGCCTGATGAGGTTAAACAAGAGATCAAAACGAACCAAGTGAATTTGGAAAGCAGGAGCGCTGACTTAGGAACAAGAAACTCACAGCTCAAGAATGAGATAAAAGCTTATGAAAAAATATCAGGCTTGATCGCCAAAGAATTTGATAAGAAGAAAAAGCCGGGTGAAAAGCTGATCATAAAAGATTTCGCTGTTAAGCGGGCGAAAAGCGCCAATGAGCCGCCGCGGACCGCACAGCTCACTGATACGGAGCAGAAACCGCCGGTTGATAAATATGTGCCTTCACCGGCTGTGAATAATAATCCCAGTGCCGCTCCGATTCAGCCGCCGGGGCAGCAGGCGCCGGAAAGAGCGACCCAGCCGTTATTACAACAAATCGCTAAACTGGAACGGACGGTACAGGCTAAGGGCGATAATTTTGTCAGGACCGCGGCGATCGATCTGAACGGCGTTCATGACATCAAGAAATTAACTTCATCTCAGATCAAGGATGCCGTTATCGTTAAGCTGCATGAAAGAGAAAAATTGAACAAAGAAGAAAGCGAGTTAACGGCGAAAATCAATGGCCTTCAGAAAGCGAAGGGCGGGGCTACCTGTGTCGAAGAGATCAAAGATATCAATCAACAGATCGCCGTTCTGCGAGCCAGGCAGGAAGCGATCAAGGCGGAGAGGAAAGAGCTGTCGCGGCAGATCGGCACCCTGGTGAGCGAGCTCGAAAACCGCTCGGCCAAAGCCGAGCTTAAAGAGATCAATGAGTACCGGCTGTTGATCGATAGGGCGCGTGAGGAAGCGCCGGTCCAGGCGCATGTTCTCAAAACCACCAACGCAGCTATCGCTGACCGAACGCCTCATTCCCAGGTCGGCAGAAATGTTGATACGGTAGTGAAAGATGCTCAACCGATAATAGCGCCAGCCCCGGCTCCAATTATCAAACAGCCGGCTCCGGTGGTCCTGGCCAAAGTCGAAGTGCAGGCGGCCGAGACAAACGTTCCCGCCGTCAAACGTGAAACCAAAGAGAAAAAAGCCGAGGCCCCGTCAACCAACCGCCAGGTGCCGGCCGTAAGGCCGGAAAACCCGATCGCGGCGCGCGTCTTCGGTGACAGCGGCCGCGGCCGTGACGAAAAGAAGAAAGAAGCACGCCCCGCCAATGGATTCTTAGAAGTCGATGACCTGGTGGAAGCCGGGGTCTAGATTCAACTACTGCCTCATTAATCATCATTTGCCTGAGAAGCGCAAAAAGAGTTATAATGCCGTCCAATGGCCAACAAATTTGATTCATTGACCAATCTGTTTATCTGTCCGGTTTGTAAAGCCGAGATTTCACTGGCCGGGCAGAACCAACTAGTTTGCAAGAACAGTCACGTTTTCAATATCCACGAAGACATCCCGATTTTTGCGCCAAACCCGCCCAGCCAGTTCTACGAAGAATGGACCTACAAAATGCATCTCGAACTATCGGCTCGCGCGCCTTTCATCGATAAAATAATGTATTATCTTTCGGAAAGACTTGGCTTGAGCTTGCGCCGCGAAAAGTTCCTGAAAAAGGCGTTAAACGGCAAAAAGGGCTTTGTTTTAGATGTTGGCTGCGGCGCGGGAAGAAGCTTTTATCGCCAGATCGGGCCGGTGATCGGCGTTGACATCGCCATGAGCGCCCTCAAGGATTCGAGGAAAATATACCCGCTGGTCGCCCAGGCGGATGTTCTTAATTTGCCGTTTCAGGACAATATTTTTGACTTTGTCGTCAGCACTGACATGATCGGCCATATTCCGGCCGCTGAAAAAGACCAGCTATTAAAAGAGATGTGTCGGGTGCTTAAGCCAGGCGGGATTATGGCCCATGTCATTGAGGCCGATGCGAATAATTTATTCTACAATTTTGCCAAGAGGGACAAGGACCTTTTTCATAAATATTTCGTAATCGAGATAAGCGGTCATTTTGGGCTGGAAAGAGCCGCTGAAACGCTCAATCGTTTCCGCGCGCTCGGCCTAAAAGAGGAAAAAGTTGAATTGATCTATGATCTGTTTGTGCCGCTTTATGATTTCTTGAGATTTTACGGGGAAGGCTATCAAAAAAAATATCCAGTAGTTAAATTTCTGGCTTTGATGGTAAAAATGCTGATGAAAAATCGATATGTGGCATTTATCGCGGACATAAAACTCGGTATTTTTGCCACAATATTTGAGAAATTCAGGGATATCCGTTGCGCCCAGGATTTTGGTGTTGTTTATAGGAAGGCGAGTTGAAAGTATAATCCCTATCGGCTTTAGCGCGGAGTCCGCCACTTAATCGTATTTTTTAAATCCGTTGAAAACAAAAGGGGCATTGCATCGATAGCAGATTTCCGGTTTATACTTATAATGACGATAGTATAATATCTTTGCCAGAAGATCATCTATCTTTGATGTCGTGATATTCCCAATGTCGGTGTTTTTGTTAATATCGCAACAACAAAGCAGAACATCCCCATTCCAGGCGAGCTGCAATGTATTAGCCCACATCAAACAGGAGATATTTTCCGGCGGATAGAATTCCACTCCCTTTTCTTTGAGAAATTGTTCATCCCATACTTCGCCGGGCGGCAAATAACCGCCTCGGTTAATACAAAGTACCGCTTTATCGAAGTTTTTCGGCCTAAAACCCAGGTGAGCCAGAATGTTTTGCATTGCTGTCCATTGAGGATAATCAAATATTTTGGTTAGCACGGGCCTGATCATTGTTTTATTAAGCAGGTCTCCGCCATTTTTAGACAGATAAGATAAATTATTGATAATCTGGTCCGAAGGAATATTTCTCATGGTTTTCTCATATGCGGCTTTGCTTTCGCAGGAAAAACTGATGGTTAATTCATCAATCGTAATATTTTTGAGCTTATCCGTTCTTTCCGGGGTCAAAAAAGTCCCATTAGTTATCAATTCAATTCTGACTTTCGGCTGGTTATCATGCAAATATTTAATGTAGTCAAGGCAGTCAGGATGCATGAGCGGTTCGCCAAAACCAGAAAAGATAATAAATTCCGCGCCAAACTCGGGGATCCTTTCGATGATTTTCTTGAAAACATCCCAACTCATAAAACCTTTCGATCTGGTCAAGGCTTTTCTGGGACAAAAGACACAATTAGCGTTGCAATGGTTGGTTAGTTCGATCTCAAACCCGTTAATAAAATTAGTTTTCTTTTTAGCCATAAAATATTATAACATACTTTTAAAAAGGGCTGGCGAGGTATGAGGGCCTATCGAGTCAAATAGAAGAGAATAAAGCGAAGGCGATCATTAAAGGGCGGGCCACAACGGGCCTGTTTTCCGCTGTACCCGCCCATTAATATCCCCTTATCATCCAGCTACGTTCAAATCCGCAGTTATCGGGAGATCTTCACCCAACAAATTACGCAAAACGGTTGGCTCAAGTTTGGGACTGGCGACCGACCGTCTATCGGCAGTCACAAACGGATTGGTTTTAAGCGACAGCGCCTGCGGCTTCACTTGGCTTCGGGCGGCATTGATCAGAGCCGGGTCAAGCTGGTAGCCGGAAAGGTTAATGAAAACCGGCTCCGGACCAACCGGCTGGGCGCCGCCGGGGAGCGCGATAGTTGTTGGAGTTGTCGGATTGCCCTGATCATTTGTAAATTCAAGATAGGCCGCCATTAAACTGCCGGCCGTCATTTGATCCTGGTCGTCAGTTACTCGATAACCGAGGTGGCTAAGGCGGGAAGCCAATTCCTGCCGGGCGACCGGGAAGCGATCGAGCTGGGTTAAGGGCAGGGCAATATTATGCGCGGCTAACTCATTCAGACCGATATTGTATTGATTAGGAGCTTCGGGATCGGCTGTTTGCAGGATGATAGAGGACTGCAGAAGCCGGTCAAGATTTCCTTCAACCCCGTTGCCGGAATAAGTTTTTGTTTCATAAAGTTGATCGATCCCGGCCTGGCCAAAACCGCGGCTGACCCTGGCGCCGGTAACTTCAATGTCATAGAGCACTTGCTGTCCAACCGTTTGGCCGGTGATCGGGTCGTTGACCGGCGTGAAACGCCGGTTAACTTTAATATCAAAACGGTGTTTGATATTGCCGTCGTCAGAATCCCGCAGGCCGTGTTCCTCGCGATATTGTTCAATGGCCGAGTTGGCCCGGTCGAGCGTTTCGTCGGTCAGGTCGGCGTACCCGTTGACTTCAAGCTGGTTGATCTGGTTGATCGTCCTCATGTAACGGCCCAGCAGGCGGCCGAATTCGCCGTTTTGCCTGATGAATTCTGCGCGCTCGGCCGGGCGCATTTTATTGAAATTAACCGCCGCCTGTATGACCCCCAGGAATTGCTGGGCTTTCGAGATCTTAACGGCTTGCCCATCAACTGTCACGGTTTCGTTCTGTTCGTTGAAATAGGGGAGATTGGCGCTATTATTATTGACTTTGAGAGAGATGCCGAATTTGTCTTTTTCTTTGAACGAATCGACCAGATGGCCTTTGGTGACCGTCCTGTCGATCCATTGCTTATAGCCGAGCGCTTCGCCACCCCATTCGATACCGCCGTAAACCAGGGCGCCAACCCCAAGTCCCACGGCTCCGGCTAAAAGCGGGTTTTCGGCCAGCGGAGCGGCGGCCAATGCGCCAGCTTTGACCGCCAGATAACCGGCGACTCCTTCTTTAACGATGTCGGCCAGCGCGGCCGCTTTAGCGGACCGATCACCACCCATCAAAGTTTCTTTGTGCCGCAGGGTGGCAACGGTCACCCCGAGTGCGGCGCCGGTCAACGGTCCGGCCGCTCCTTTGCCGACCTTAAAGAGATTAACAAAAGCTTCTTCACCGGCCGCGAAAGCAAGATAACCGCCGAGCGCGGCGGCGCCGGTGGCGGCTGCCTGGCCGGCCCCGCCGGTTTTAATCTCATGCCAGTTCATGGCGATGTCAAGGCCGAGGATCAGGGCGATCATGGGGCCGTGAGCACGCGTGAAAGCGCGGACCTTAATGCCCAGCGGCTGTCTGATCCCTTCGAGCTGGGCAGTCTTAGCTCCGATCAGCGACTTGAGACGGGCGGTTTCGGCGGGATTTTTATCAACAGTTTTTAATTGTTTTCGTAAAGTTGTGATCTCACCATAAAGCTGGCGGGCGGCGGCTTGCTCTGTTTTAATTTCCGCTTCAAGCGCCCGTTTTTCAACTATCGCCTTTTCCAGACCGAACATTTCCCGTTCCCAGGTGTGCAGGGCTTCGGTTTTCATCTGCGCTTTGCGGTCAGCCGTGATATTCTGGGCATCAATTCTGGCTAAAGCTTTATCCCTGGCCAATTCCAGGTCGCGGCGCGCGGCTTTGACTTGGTCAGCGATTTCCGCAGCGTCGACAACGCTGGGTTGTGAGAGAGGAGTTGTTTCATTAAGAAAGTAGCCATTGCGTTTCTGGGCAACATTGATCTTTTTGAGCGGGTTGTTATTAAGTGTTTTAATGAGCTCGAGAAGAGCAGGCCTGCCTTCTCCGCCGAACCTGACTCCGCTTTCGATCTCGATGCTGGTCAGGCCGTTGTCTTTAGCTTTTCTAGCCGCTTCTTTGAACGCTTCAATATCTTCGGGCGCGACATCTAAGAAGGCCCCATCATTGATCTTGGCGTGGCTGAGACCCATCTTTCGGAATTCCGCTTCGATCGGATTTTGAAAAGTCATCCGGTTGGCTGATTCGGCCAGTTTGACCATTCTTGCCGGTTGGCCAACCGCTTGAAATTCACCTTGGATTTGCCCGACGATCTGGGCGGCCGCCGGCTCGGTCAGGCCGAATTCTTCGACAAAAGGGGTTGGCTTGTTCTGTCCGGCGGTTGCCACCAGTCTGGCCACCTGATCGCCTCTTAATTTTCTGATAACTATTTTGCCTTCGGCCTCTTCGACCGGGAAGGAATATTCGCGGGTTAAAGCGTCAGGATTTTGCGCCAGATCGGTCAGCAGTTTAACCCCGTTGGTCACGTTCCCGTTGTCGACCGGAACGTCGATTGCCGCGCGGTTTTGTTCAACGAATTTGCGCATTTGCCCTATTTCGGTGTTCCATTCCTGGCGGCTGCCAGCCGGGAATTTACCGCGCAGGTTGGCCAGTCCGTCAACCTTGCTGTTTTCGATCCAGCGCCACAGGTCGGAGTTCTTCACGTAGACTTTCCCTTTTTTCACCGCGCTGGTGAGTTGCTGAAGACGGGCTTGTTCCTGGCCGGTCAAAGGCTGGCCCGCTTTAATTTTCTGTTCCAGCAGGCTTCTTTCTTTAGCGAATTCCGGCCGTTCTCTGGTGATGTTGATCGGTGTGAAGCCGTCAGGATTGGAGCGGATGTTCCGCAGCCGGTCGATCATTTCACCAGCGGCGGATAGATCTTTCACCTTCGCTTTATCGTCCAGTTTTGTGACAGCGGTGAGGGCCGATCGACCGAGAAATCCCGGCAGTGAGGTAACCAGGTCGCCGGCAGCGTGATAACCGTGGCTGATCCCGCCGGTAACAGCGTCATTGCCCCACCAGACACCTCGTCCATAATAATTAGCCCGGTTCCAGGCGGTCGAAGTAACGTGGGCGCCGGAATCATTACCGACACCGATCTCAATTGACCGGCCGATCTCGATTTGGAGAGGACGGCGGGGGTCGATGGGACCGGTACCACCTGCTTTAGCTGCTCTGATACCGCGGCGAACAGGTTCAACGAGGCCATATCTGGGCAGCGCGGTCAGGATTTTTACGCCGGTCCCTTCAAGGATATGCGACAAATTCCTCATCGCGTAGCCCCTTTCCAGCGGGGTCATTCGATTTTTGATCGCTCTATCCCAGAGCCGGACCTTTTGGTTCTTGCCCCAGGCTAAAATGGTTTTTGAGGTAAATCCGGTAGCGCTGAACATAACGGGGATCAAGATCGCTTCCGCGGCCAGCGCCCCGATATTGCCCTGTTCCGCGTGGTCCTTTAAACTGCCCCAGAAGATTTCGCTGAAAACTTCGTAGCCGGAAAATGAAGCGCCGGTGGAACCGGCTTGCTCGAAAACTTTGGCCAGGATTTGGGCCCTCTCGGTCGGGCTGTCGGTTTTATACGCCTCAATCAAACCGCCAATAATAGCGCTTAATCCGGTGGCAATACTGCGCGGCATTTTCCAACCATAATTAACGGCTTGCGTCAGCAGATGGTTGCGGAACTGGGTCAGGACCCTGATAGCCGCTTCTTTGTCGGTAAAGGTTTGATAGACGTCCTGGACAAATTGCGGTCCGTAGGTTTCGCCGAGCCAAGTCTTGGTGTCCCGATAGTAGCGTGAAGCGAAGTTGACAGTCGGCCGGTTGATCGTGCCGCCATTCGGGTTATATTCCACATTTTCCAGCACACACATATTTTTTGGGGTTTTACCGCCGGTTTCCTTCAGCGCGCCCCATTCGATCAAACGTTCTGAAAGGCTAAGAGAAGAGAGCGCCCGGCGTTTCGGGTCATCGGTGTTCCGGGAGCGATTGACCGTGGGAGAAAGCTTGGTCAAGTCTTCAAATACCTGGGACAGGGCAACGAGCTCCGCCGGCGCGTTGGTCGGATCGGTGAAATTACTAAATGGTTCCGTCCGGCCAGCGGGCCACAAACGGTCGATTTGTTCTTTATAATCACGCGGGGGCAAAACAAACGACTTACCGAACAGTGTTCTAAGTTGTGCTCTCTTGGTTTCATCAAGCTGGGCGATTTGGATCAGCTGGAGGAAATCGAGTTTGAATTTGATCCGGCCGTGGTTGGGGCTATCGGGATTTTCAAAGAAATGTTTCCAGCTGTTATCGTTGTCGAAAATGGCAGTGACGCCGGCGGGATCCACTGTGCCCATTAAAGCATGATCGAGATTGGCGTCTTTAATGACCCGGCGCATCAAGGCGCTTTTGATCTGGCCCGATTGGCCGCCCATTAACAAGTTTAAATCCTTAAGTAATAAGGGATTGCGCCTGATGGTATCGATCATCGTTTGGACTTCCTGACCGAAGTCAGCAACCTGGCTCCGGTTGATCAGGCGGAGCTGTGTTCTAATATCGCCGCCGGGCTGGACCAGGCTGCGCAGATAATTACTGCTGTTCGGACTGTTATAGATCATGTAAAAATGTAACTGGTCGGCCAGGTGAGCGTAGGGCGACATCTGGCTTGATTCCATGGCCAGTGAAGAAACAAAATTATAATAGACCTGGCCGGCAGTGCTATTTAATAGCTCAATCTGTTCGGCAGTTGTTTCCGGTCCATAGGCATGATCACCCAGCCCGGTAACGCCGCCCAAAGCGGTCGTTAATTCACGGGGCAAGCTCGCGACCCCGTGTAAATTATGATGTTTGCCGAACGAATAGAGCAGTAACGGCATCAGGAAATTGGCCTGGCCGGGCTGGGGGATCCTTTCAAAAACTTTGGTGATCGCCAGTTTGGCCAAGGTTCTCTCGTTTGTTTCTCCGAATTCGGTGTTAGTCGTGGCTAACCGGAATCCCTCCTGGCCCTGATGGGAGGCGGCGGCCATTGCCGAGTAGGCTTGGCCGGCGTCCGCTTCTGACACTTCATTTAGAGTAAAATATTGCCGCTCGACGTTAAAGCGGGAAACAAGAATTCCCTGTTCATCGATGAGCCCTAATTTGACTAACGCGTTCCAGCCGGCGGGGCTGACCATGGTTCGGTCAACCGTGCCGAAAAAGAAAGCGTTCAAAAGCTGGCGCGGCGTTTTAAAAGTGTCGCGGCCGTGGTAGCCGAAGATTTTTGAATCCTGCTGTGAGAACAGACTGGCGGTGATCTCGCCGATAAAACTACGATCGTCGAGCAGGCGGCTGAACCCGCTGCCCTGCAGAGCTTCATAATCATTGATGTCAAAACGGTCGCCGGAGAAAAAAGTTCCTTCGGTCGAGACGCTGATTTGCGTTTTTTGTTTTAACTCAAGATAGAACATGTATTTGGTCCTGGCCCCGGTTAGCTTTTCGGCCTGGGTTTCCGCGACGCTTAAGCCGGTCCTTAAGCCGCTTAGCAGGTCGTTTTCAAAGGTGTTATTGGCGTTGAGTTTGCGCAGGTTATCACTGCCGGCCAGGTCGGCGATCTGCTGTTTGATCCGGTCGACCCTGGCGACAACCTGTATCGGATCTTTGGCATAGCTTTCAGAGAGCCGGACCAGCTCGCTGATTTTATCTCTGATCTGCGTGAGAGCTGTTAATTTTCGAGCGACTTCTTTGTAATCTTTTTCCCCGGCATCACCAACTCCCTTCAGCGCGGCGAGATTATCATCGGAGGCATCGTCCGCTGGCTTAAGATCTTTCAGTCTTGCCTGAATATTATGCAAGCGGGTTTCTAACCCCTGGTATTGGGTCAAGAGAGAGACCGTTTGTTTTTTCTCGGTGTCGGTCAGCGCCAGATTGACATTGATCGAGTCAACAAACTTTGACTGGACTTTGCCGTCGGCGTTGAGATAGCCGGCGGCTTTTAAGGTGTCGAACAGTCCCGGCTTGATCGCGTCCAAATCCTGGCGGTTGATTGGCCGGCCTTCAAGCAGCGCGGTAAGCCGGTTTTTCTGCTCCTGCAGGTTGGCCAGAGAAGCGGCGAAATCATTGGCGATTTTTGCGGTCGCTTTTATTTCGGCAAAGACGCTGGTCAGTTGCTGATCATCGGTCACCTTGAAATAGGCCCGCAGCTGATCCATTTCTGGCGAGGTAAAGGCGGGTGTTTCTTTGACGTTGGGATCGCTTAATATTTCCAACCGGCTGTAAAAAGCGGCGTTAGCGGTCCACCGGCTATAGCGATCCTGATACATTTGCATCTTAACGCCCATGGTCATGGCCGGCGGCAAACCGGTTTGCTGCATATTCTGGATCTTTTGCGGCGAGGTCAGTTCATGGAAACCGTCGGCCGTGCCGTAACCGAACGATTTGCCCAACTGCCAGAGATACGCGTACCAGGCGGAATCGACATCCGGGACGTCGTTCTCCGGCATCGACTGGACCGACATCTTTTGCAGTTGGAACATCAGGCGCTTGAAGATGGTCATGGTTTTTTGCCAGCAGGCGGTAAAGTCGGCCCGTTCGCCTGCCGGTATCAGGGCCAGTATTTCGTCGGTCGGCCCGTGTTCAAATGTCCGGCCCTGAATGACGAACTTATGCTGTTTGATATATTCCCGCATTTGCGTCAGGGTTGCCTGTTCCGGTCCGGTCAGGCCGGGTTTGCGTTCCAGATAATTGGTTACCCGCCTCTGAATTGTTCCCGCCAGGCTGGCAAAGGCCGCCTTGTCTTCCGGCACGGTCAGGTTAGTGGGAGCAATAGAAGTTATTCTGGCCGCTAATTGACGAAGTCTGGCCGCTTCCTCGGGCTTGAAACGCGCTTCGGGTTCTGTCAACCGGATCAGGAGCGCTTGTTCCGGCGCGGTCAGGCCGTTATCTCCCTGATATTTAGCGACGCTGGTTAGAACGGGCTGTTCATAACTGGTAAATTCGAGCCCGCCCTGGAGCTCATAGGCATCTCCCTGGCTGGCAAAATCAAGCAAACCGGTGATCGTTTCATCGGTTACGCCGTCCACCGCGCAGCGATCTTGCGAACTGGTCAGCGATAATGTACCAGCGGCATGCGAACGGCCGGCGGTCGCGATATTGAAAAGCGCGGCGCCGTCATGGTCAACCAGGTCGGGCAGGTCGCGCCTGATCGCGGTGCCCGAAAAATTCCGCTCTTCAAGGGCAGGTGGCTCAACGTTGACTCTGGTAAAGATTGGGTCGTTGGTCGCCGGGTCATGGCTGACCAGATAAACCCCGCTCGCCTCAAACGGGGTCTTTTTGTCTTGTTCGGGGTATTTAATTTTCAGGTCGGCCGCGGTAAACTTTTGGCCGATGCTGCTCCCAACCTGGTCGGCGAGAAAACCGAGCATTCTGGGAGTTAACATCACTTCCTGGGCGCGCCGATCAAACTGACTGGCATTGACGCCGGAAAGATTACTTGGGTCGGCTTCGATCGCTTTGGTGTTTTCTTTCGCCGCTTTTTTGCTTAGTTCAACCTTGGCAAGCTCATAATCTTCTGGCAATTCGGCCAGAATACTGAAAACCTCTTTGCTGTCTTTGTTGGTAGGCGGCAGAGCTTGATTGATCTTCTGCATAAGGTCATTCGCCGCGGTAAAGTTGATGGTTGATTTGTTGTTGTTGGCGGCATAGATGTTATACGATCTTTGAAGATTATAGAAATGGCTGACAAAATTCTGGAGCGAATTCGTCAGTTTGTTTTGCAATGACCGGTCTTTCGGTCGTTTGCAGATATCTTCGATCTTTTTGATCGCGACCTGGGCCCGGCCTTTGAGCGCCGCAGTCTTCGACTCGATCTCGGTCTCGGCGTAACCCAGCGAAGAGTAGTGGTTCCTCATAAAGAAATATTCGCCGAGAGCGTTGAGGTCATTTTCTTTCAGGTCATGGACGAGCCGGCCGAATTGCTCCAGAATCTGGCCGAGCGGCGTATCAGTACGGGTGGTTATATCGTTGACGAGTGCGATCATCAGCGGACGGAGGGGACTATCTTCTAATACTCTGGTTAAAAGATGGTTGGCTTTTTCGTAGTGATAGCGTACCAGGAGAGCGGTGTCCGGCAACTGGAGGTTTTTATCCTTGTCCGAGCCGAAACGATGAGCCGATTCATACAGGATATTCAGTCGTTCGGTTTCGTGGGGAAGCCGGGCGGTTTCCCGCTGATCGATCTTGGTCAATTCGGTTTTGAGGTCTTGAACGTCGGAGCTCTGCGCCGGGTAGGCGGCGACCAGACGGTCAAGCCGCTTGATGATATCGGCTCTGATCTCACGGCTTCTTGACGCCACTCCCGGGACGGTGGCAAACATCCGCGCCGATTCATATTCGTACAGCTGGGTATACAGCCTGATATAATCCTGGCGGAGCTCCTGGAGATCGCCGCGCAGTTCTTCTTCTTTCTCTTTGTTGTTGGCCTTTTTGCCTTTAAGGTAATTTTCCAGTTTTCTTTCGGCGGGAACGATATAAGTCGACTCAAAGAACGATTTTTCTTTGTCACCCGATTTTCCGAGGACGCTATCTAGCATGAAAGGGATATAGTTTAGAATACGGGTAAGAAACTCATTGATTGGCTGTTCCTGGTTGGTGCGAAGATTGGTAATGGTTCCGTTAGGGAATAGTTCGTTCATTTGTTTGGCTTGCTGATAGATCTGGTTGCTGACCTCCAGCAATTCCATTGCCAGTTCGCGCAGCAGTCGGGTTTTGACTTCTTTATCAAGTTTTTTATCGGCCAGGATCGCCCGATAGGTCTGATGTTTTTTAAGGTAACTATTTTGCAAGGACTTCAAAATATCTTTTTGCTCCGGCAGTGAGGGGCGCAGCAGTTCCCGATTATTGGCCAGATAGGAATAGGTCAACTGCAGGCTTTGCAGGTCAAACAGATCAAGATTTTTTTTCTCCGGCAGGATACCTTTTAACTGGAGCAATCTTTGCAGTGACCGGACGTAAGCTTTAGCCCCTTCGGGCAATTGATCGAGGCGAGTGAGCGTTTCTTCGCCTTTGACGCGTTTGGCTAACAGGGCGGTCGAGGTGGTGCCGTCACTGTTCCGTGAGAGCCAGTAGATAAAATAATCCTTGACCCGGTTGCTGTTTTCTTCATAAGAGAAGCGCAGGTAGATCGTGCCGGGGAGGTTGTCCGGGTCGGTGATGCCGGCGGCATTAAGAGCGGCGCGGCGTTCGCTGGGAACTTTTGGCTCTTCTAAGGGCGCTAGTTTAAAACCGGCGAAAGTTAGTTGAGCCAGTGTGTCTTGGGAAATAGTGACGGTTATAGACCGTTTATTCAAGCTGTCGACTTTTTCGATTTTTTCGGGAGAAAGATTAAACTTTTTACCGACCGAATCGGCAGTAATTTTATTGGCCGGGTCTTCGAAATATCTTGCGGAGATCGGCGTGAAGGCAATCTTTCGTTTATCCAATTGGCTAAATTCATCATAGGTCAGCGAAAAAGTCAGGACATCGGACGATTGGCTGATTGAGAGAGGCGGGGGGACCGGAATATTGGCCGGATTGGCTGAGGGCAAATACGTGCCGGTATCTCCGTTAATGCCGGCATCTCCATTAAATGAAACTCCGCCCAGTTCGCGGCACTTAGCCGGGTCATAAGAAAACGATTGATTATTTATTACACAGCTGTTGCTCATAATTCCCCTTAATAAAAAAGGCCGTCTGCCTTTCGGCGGAACAGCCTGTTAATGAGACATTGCAAAAATGAACGTCCCAGATCAGCTCTTAGAAACAGGCAATCTATTGGCCAATCATCACGTTGTGCTTCTATATATATATATCGAAATAAAGGGGGTAAAACTTGCATTGATATTTGTAATAATATCAACAAATATTGTTTTGTTTAAAAGGCATCGTTATCAGCAACTGGGTCCTTTTTTGATGGAGTAACAGGAGGCGTATTATTCTTGTTTGCGCTGGCTACCGGGGCTTGGGGTGTTGCTGGCGGTGAACCGGCAACGGCGCCGCTAGATTTAAAGCTTTGTTGGGCCAGTTTAAGATGATCCTTGCCAGTCGGCTTGCTGGCATCATTATATGTGGTGTAGGAGCCGGCGGTGGCGTCATAACCGGGGTTGCTGTGGCGCGCCTGATAAATAGTGTATGATGCCCATGATTTACTGCTCCCGCTGAAGTATGTTATCTGGAAGTTGTCAGGGTCAGTTTCCTTGACGGTCGGGAGATAATCCGCAATTTCTTTAGCGAAATTATCCGAGTCAAAACCCCGCCCCTTGCCGCCATGTTTTATATCGGCAAGCGCATACGATAGTGCATTGACCGCATCCTGCTTAAGTTCCGTCTGGCGCTGGGCTGTGAACATTCCGTCTGGTGGAGCTGATTTTGCCAGTTCAAAGGCCTGTCGGAAGTGCCAGGCCGCTTCCCGATAAAGCTGCTGCTTAGTAAATCCACCGGGGAGAGTGGCATTGCTTTTTGCTAAAGCATAAAGGAGCCGGCCGCGCACAAGGTAGGCATAGGCTTTCTGCTGTGGCGGCAATTGCTCGTTTCTTGTTAATTCGTTCAACTTGTCCAACTTGGTCTGCGCGTCGGGATGATCATAGTTCTGGACCATGACAATTAGTTCGCTGGGGCTGGCGCGCTTAAGTTCTTCATCATTGATAGGTTTTAAAAGTTTTGATTCTATTGCAGCAATCTCTTCCCTGACCCAAACGCGCGGTTCGATCATTTCTCTGACTTTTCTAAGCGAGGGGGTCCCCTCATTTCCCCACGGGAAGAATATTTGAGCATCGGAAGTTTCCGGATTGGTTGCCCTGATAGCGGCTAAAGCATCCATGATTAAGCCATTGTCACCTTCTTTTTCTCTATTGGTGTAAATATGGTGGGCAAGCTGGGCCAGGGCCTTTTTCTTTTCTTCCGGGTCCGCTATTTGTTTGGCGGCATCCAGCGCCCTTTTATAATCTGAATTATTATTCTTATTATGTTCGAAGATTTTCTTGAACATTTCAGTTTTACCCTGGGTATTGGTAATGCCCTCGGCAACCTTGAAAGCTGCGTCCGGATTTTTCTGTTCAAGATATTTACCAACGATCTCCCCAAGGGCGCGATCTTTATCGTCAACCGTTAATCCCCTGGCCTTAGGCATCTTGTTGGCGGCGTTTGTAGCTTGGGTTAAACGGTTTTTGCTAAGATTGTCGCTGAAAGCTTTCCTGACGCCCTCCGCGTCGTCTGTCCCGCCACCACCGACCCCGCCATCTTCCAATTTGCCGGTCTCGAGCCACTCATTGGCATTTTCCGCGTTGAAAGTTCGCGGATTGAAGCGGTCAACCCGGGCAAGCACCTTTGGATCAACGCCGAAAATTTGTTGTGTATCACCGGTGTAGGAAGCGAGGAGGAACTGGATAGCCCGGTGGGCAATTTCCGCTTCAACGTTCTCATTGTTTTTTAATTTCTCCCAATTCTCAAGCAGATGCTCGATCAGCGCCGGATTTTCCTTATATTTTTCCTCGAGTTTTTTTCTGGCATCCTTGAGATCTAATCCTTTAATCCCGGCAACATTTTTGCGGACGCCTTTATTTTCAATCTCTTCGAGAGTATCTTTGGCAATAACCTGATAACCCCGGGCAGTTTTAAAAGATTCCGCGGCCTTTTTAATATCTTCATCGGTTGGCGTCTGACCTTCGGCTTTACCCCAGGCGGCATAAGTTTTGACAACATCTAAGGCCATATTTAATTCGGCCAGGTCAACATATCCATCCCCTTCACTGACGCGATTGGGATCGGAATTGCGGTCGATGAAACTATGATAGGTGGCACCGATGCCGAGCCGGGCCGCTTCCTCGCGATCGATTTTCTCGTCTTTCCAGACGGCATGAAAAGCTTCATAATTGGTAACGCCAAGGTTTGACAGTATCTTCCAGGCCTGGCGTTCACTATCATTCTTGAACTCTCTCGGCTTCCGCTCGGCCTGGCTCGGCTCAACAACAATAACAGCCGTGCGTATTGAGTCTTTAACCAGCCAATCAACCGAGCCAAGCGGCGTGGAGAGGCGGCGTGTTTCTTTAATGTTCAACGGTTCCCCGTCATCTCGCTGCTCAATATAACAAGCGTTATATCCAGGAGTGAGAATGTGCCATTGATCGTCTTTCCCTTTTTCAACAACAAGATAATTTGCCCTGCCATTCTGGGAGAAAGAAATAATTCTTTCATTCGGGTGAAGCGACGCTTTCAAAATCTCCAGATTGGGATTGTTTTTATTACGCAAACCATCAAGAATAGCTTGATCATCGGTATTGAAAACCCCTTTGCCTTCAAGCCGGTCAATTAACGCTCTAAGATTATCTTCGGCGGCTGTTTTGGCAGTTTGTTTTCGAACACTAGCTGATAGAAATTTGTCTTCTGCATCAACTTTTTTCTGTGTTTCATCAATATTAATGCGAACGCCATTGATCTTATCCTGGATTTCTTTGGGCAGTTCCTTGCCGCCATAAGCATCTCTATATCTCGCTTCCAACGAGCTCAATCGAACGTTTAGACCCTGGGAATCGCCGGCGGTCGCCACCGACTCGGCCTTATCCGCTGGCCGGCCGTTAACGATCTTTTTCCTGTCATCAAGCGCGGCTTTACGCTGTTCAAGGGGTGCTTTGACATCAAAGGGTGTATTAGCTTTCCCGGCATCAGCGGATAGTTTATCAAGATCGGCACTTAGACTCGCCAAGTCGGGGTTAAGGCTATTCACGGCAACAATTTCTTTTGCTTTTTTATCAATTGTTGCCTGGTTCGGCTTATCACCGGCGCCGGCTTTGACTCTGTTGACCAAGGCGGTAAGATCAATCGATTTTTCGTTCAGGCCGCCATTTTTGGCCAATTCCATAAGCTGGACCATAATAGCGCTTAAAACATTAGGAGGATTATCTTTACCGATGGCTTTTTCCAGCACATCCTGGATTTTTTCATTAGACACTTCGAATTGACCTTGAGCGTTCTTTTTATAAAGTACCGCTTTCCCGCCTTCTATCCTGATCGCGTATATGTCATTACCTACTTTAATAATGAATATAGCCTTGGGCGAAATTGAAAAAGCAGTCAGCCATTTTCCTATCGAACCGGAGTAGGGGCCGCTGCGAACCGCAGGATCGAATTGATAAGCGGTGGGGCGGGTGGCCTGGGGGGAGGCGGTGGCTGGAGTAGCTGTACCACCATTAGTAGCTTTTGGGGAAGCGGGGGCAGAAGTCTCATAAAAATCTGTCGTGGACACACCAGACTTCGTGTAAATGTTATTGCACGCTTCTTGATCTTTTACAGGAACATTTTTACTTGTTCCATTTGTGTATGTTACCTTGCAGATTCCGTCCGTCATTTTTCCCCCTTATAAAACTAAAGCCCGCCTGTGTTAAAAGCGAGCTCAAAAACTCTTTTCTCGTCGAAACCACCGGTACAGGCAACCGAAGGTTTCATCCTCTTCACTTATATTATCGGACCAACTGGCGAATAACTTGCATCGTACAACCCGAATTTACGAATCTAGCACGAATACTCTAATATCCGAAAATTCGAGCCTTCGTTATAATTATCGGGATGGAAAGGTAAAAACTTGCATCCGGACAAGGAGTTGCCAAAAAGATGAAATTACGCCGCTGTTTGAAACTTTTTGAGGCGGTGGACAAGAACCGGTTTATTGAGGGCTTCGACGATATCCGGATCTTTTTCCAGCTCTTCGATTATTTCGTCAAAACCTGCCATTTTCTTTAATTCCTTGATCAGGGCGTCGATAGTGCCGACTTCGCCGCTGACCAGCCGCATCAGGGTGCCGTAAAGCAAGACCTGGGTCGAAAGGGCGGCCAGTTTCTCGTCCGACCTGGCCGCGGCCCTGGAAACCGCCTGGACATTAGCCAGCTGGCTTTCCAGTGCCTGGACGTAATAATTCAGGCGGTTGGAAACCGGCTTATAGGCCGGCGTAAAGGTTCCGGGGGTGACGGGCTGAGCCGGGATCAGGTTATTGACGGATAAAGCCGCCTGGATCTCGGCCATCAAGCTTTTCGGCAGGATGTATTCGGCTTCTTTAGTAAATGTTGACAGCGCCTTGATCGATTTAGCGATCTCGGTTATCTGCTTGACCGATCGAATATTCCCTTGAATTGAAGGTTTGGAAGACGCATGGCTGGCAAACCGGCTGGCGGCAGGGGCAACAGCCGAGGTCCCCAAGTTATTCCGGCGGGACAGTTTTGACGATCTTCGGGCCTCACGAACGAGTTCGAATATTTGCTGGACCCTGGCCGTCAGCTCAACGAGCTTTTTGGCTGTCGCGACCGGTAAGGCAGCGGCAACCTTAACATTGTTTTCCGCGGCGATCAGCCGGCTGATGACCTGCAGACGGGCAGCTTTGTCGGCGCCGGTCAGCGCCTGCTTGATAACTTTGCCGTCTATCACTTCAGAACTCTTTTGACTAAGCAGGGATTTGGCAACCTCAACAATAACTTTGTCGTTAATCTCCGGGATAGCCAGCGACAGCTCTTTGGCGGTCTTTGGGTCGATAACCGATTTAATGGCCAGCTGTTGGCCGGCCGGGGTGGCCACGAAATTGAGAATTACGGTCTCCAGAAAAGCTCTGGCCGGAGCGTTCCCCGCTTTAACCGCAGTCAAGTAGGCGGCAGTTAAGACCTTGATCGCCTCGGCGGCCGGTCGGATCGCCGGCTTTTTGGCTTCGGCGACAATATTTTGCGTCACTGCCTTTGGGCTGTCATTGGCAGGTTTGGCGGCTATGGCCGAAGCTATTGGTTTGGGAGCTTCTCCCAGGGCTTCTCTTAAAACCGCGGCCACGGCACCGGCTAACGCCGGGGTTCTTTCGGGTTCTCTGGCCGCGATCTTAATAGCGGCTTCGATGATCTCATTAATTTTTTCGGCGGGTTTGCTGCGAATCTCTTCAATAATTCTGGTCTTATCGGCCCGATCTTTTATCTCGATCCTCAAGCTTTCGACACGGGGCCCTTTTTCGGTCGGTCGTTCATTGACGATAACCCGGACGGACGCCGAAGTTTCTTCTGCACCCCTGGCGACGGCCCGTTCAATGGTCTCCCGGCTTAACTGTCCTGTTCCCTTAGCTTCGCGAACGATCTCTCTGACGATCTTTTCGCCCAGCTCGGAGGCCGCGATCCGCCCCATTATTTCCGCCAGTTCGGAATTTCCTTCGATCCGCATTAATTCCCGAGGGAGCCCCGGAAGGGTCTTGTCGCGGACAACTTCCTGTTCGATAACTTCCCTTGGCACAGCGATCTCTACGCGGAAAGATTCGGAAGCCGATCCTTCATGGACAGGATTCATTTCAATTTGCAGTCGAATTAGATCGCGGTCAAAAGTAATGCTTTTTATTTCAGCGCCATCGACTTTTGGAGAGGCCTTGGTTATGGCTTCGAATTGATCGGCGGCTTTTTCTACCTGTGCGATCAATCTCGCCATTTCCGGAGCGGCGTTCTTACGGGCGGCTTTCAGGATCTCTCTAAACTCATGAATTTGCTGTAAGATCTGCGTTTTGGGCAGGCGGGTCAGGCCCTCGACCCCGGCTTCTCTCAATAAGATTTCGAGGCGGATTATCCTCGATAACAGATGCTGTTCTCTCAATGAGAGGTGCTGCTGTCGGCCCAGGGTTTCCAGGTTCCGGCGCAAGGTTGACAAAGAAGAGTGGAGCGAAATTTTCAGCCGGGCGGCGATGGCCGCGGACAGATGCGTCACTTCAATTCTTTTCAGTTGGTTTGGCATATTTCTTCCGGATATTTATCGTCAAATTACGCCAAGAATTTCACTTTATAACGATTTTGAATAAGGGGATAAGGGGGCGGGTTAAATGACTTCTGCGAGTTTTATCTTGCCGTCATAGAGCGCTTTGCCAACGATACAACCCTCGGCCCCGGTCTCTTTCAGCCGCTCAATATCTTCCTTGGTGGTGACGCCGCCCGAGGCAATAACGGGGACCCGGATCTCGGCGACGAATTTCTTGATCCCATCGACATTCGGCCCTTCCAGCATCCCGTCGCGGGAGATATCGGTATAGACAAAGCGGCCGACCCCGAGCGAGACCGCTTCCTTGGCAAAGGTGAAGATGTTCTTCTTGGTGACGTACATCCAACCTTCGCCGGCGGCGACTTCACCTTTGGCGTCAATAGCTACGGCGATCTTGGCGCCGAACTTCTCGCAGGCGCTCGATAGTAAATTTGGGTTCTTGATGGCGGTGGTGCCGAGGATCAGCCGGTCGGCGCCGAACTTGACCAGGTCGGAGATGACTATGAAGTTGCGCATGCCGCCGCCGATCTGGACCGGGATATCGACTGCCTTGATCAAATCTTTGATAGTTTCGATGTTCTCCGGCGTGCCGGTCCGGGCACCATCGAGGTCGACCACGTGCAGCCGTTTGGCGCCGGCGGCCGCGAACTCAATGGCTACCGCGACCGGGTCGTTATTATAAATAGTCACGGCGTCGTAGCGGCCCTGCTTGAGCCGGACGCATTTTCCGCCGAGTATGTCGATCGCCGGTATTATTTCGAAAGCCACTTTTTCCTCCACTCTAACTCACCCCCCTAGCTGCGACAAATCTTCGCTCCCCCCTCTCTTATTAAGAGAGGGGGGAAGGGGGGGGTGAGTTTATTTACATAACTTGCCGAAGTTCTGCAATATCCTCAAGCCTTTTTCGCCGCTTTTTTCCGGATGGAACTGGAGGCCGAAAATATTGTCCTTCCAGACCGCCGAGACAAATTCTACCCCATAATCGGTCCGGCTGGCAACTATCCCCTCATCCGCCGGGACGGCGTGATAGGAGTGGGCGAAGTACATCATGCTCCCGCTCTCGAGCCCGGCAAAGAGCGGGGCGGGACGCTTGATCAACAGTCGGTTCCAGCCCATATGCGGGATGCTTTGCCCGCTCCAGGGGGTGCCGGCGAAAGCGAACCGCTGGACCGTCCCCGAAAAAATGCCGAGACCGGACTTTTGCCCTTCTTCCGAAGAGTCGAAGAGGTGTTGCATACCGAGGCAGATGCCGAGGAACGGCTTGCCGAGGGCGACCGCTTCTTCGATGACAGTTTCGAGCGAAAGGGTCCGGAGTTCTGAGATCGCGGAATCAAAGGAACCCACCCCGGGGAGGACGACGCCGCTGGCGGTTCTAATCGTGGTTTTGTCCCTGGTGATCTCGGCCGGGACGCCGGCCGCCTGGAAGGCTTTCTGGACGCTGCGCAGGTTCCCCGCGCCGTAATCGATGATCGCTACAGGCATAGGGCGATCGCCCCCAGGACGCCAACTTCATCGCCGAGCTTGGCCCGGACGATCTTGACGTTCTTGGCCGGGAGGGTGAGGGCGTATTTTTTGAACTCCTCACGGATCGGGGTGAAGAGGAGCTCGCGCATCTTGGAAACCCCGCCGCCGACGACGATCAGCTCCGGGTTGAAGACATTGACCAGGTTGGCAAAACCGATCGCCAGGTAATGGGCGGTCTCCCTGATGACCCGCAGCGCTTTTTCGTCTCCCTGGCGGGCGGCCAATTCGACCGAGATCGCGTCCAGGCCGGCCCGTTTCTTAATCGCCGTGCCGGAAGCGAGGGCCTCGAAACAGCCGTAATTACCACAGCCGCAGATAGGGCCGTGGGGGTCGATGATCATGTGGCCGAACTCACCGGCCGCGCCGATCGCTCCGCGATAGAGTTTGCGGTCGATGATGATCCCGCCGCCGATGCCGGTCGAAACGGTCACATAGATAAAATCCTTGGCGTCGCGCCCGGCCCCGAACTTTGCCTCGGCCAGAGCGGCGCAATTGGCGTCGTTGTCCAGCTGGACGGGGAGCCGGAACCTTTTTTCCAGGATCTTCTTGAGGTTGACCTTTTTCCAGCCGGGGAGGTTGGGCGGCTCGATGACGATCCCCGTTTCGTAGAGGATCGGGCCGGGGACGCCGATGCCGAGGCAGTGGACCTTTTTCTTGGAGCTGCTCATCAGGGCGGCGACCGCTTTGATGACATTGTCGATGACCGCCCGTTGCCCTTTGCCGGCTTCGGTCGGGATGTTGACGTCGGTTTTGATCTTGCCCCGGTCGTTTGCCAGAGCGGCGGCGATCTTGGTCCCGCCGAGGTCAATGCCGATGATCATGATGCAAGTCAGTATACCATATTTATACGTGATGTGATATTATGAAATAGCGTAGTTTGATATTTGCGCCTATAGCTCAGCTGGATAGAGTACTTCCCTGCGAAGGAAGGGGTCAGGCGTTCGAATCGCCTTAGGCGCATTTTTTCATGGAAGGGTGTCCGAGTGGTTTAAGGAGCTCGCTTGGAAAGCGTGTGTACCGCAAGGTACCGTGGGTTCGAATCCCACCCCTTCCGTTCCGTGGAGAGGTGGCCGAGTGGCTGAAGGCGATCGCCTCGAAAGCGATTTTACCAGAAATGGTAACGGGGGTTCGAATCCTCCCCTCTCCGTATCTTATGTTATAATTCTCTCATGTTAAAATATGGAACTGACGGGTGGTACGCGGTCATTTCCGGCGATTTCACCCTGGATAACGTCGCCAAAGCCGCCCGGGCGGCAGCCAGCTTCCTGGTCCGCCGCCGCCTCCAAACCCAACCCTTGGTCGTTGGCTATGACACCCGGTTCCTTTCGGACAAATTCGCTGAAGCGGCGGTCAAAGTGCTGACCGGCGGCGGGATCAATTGCTTGTTGGTTGAGCGTGAGACGCCGGTCCCGGTCATCGCCTGGGAGGTCCTGGACCGCAAGGCGGCCGGCGGGCTGGTCATTACCGGCTCCTGTTTGCCGATCGAGCAGAACGGCCTCCGCTTGATCGCGGCGGGCGGCCGGCCACTGACTCCGGAAGAGGCCAAGGAGATAGACAGGTCTCTCTCCCAGGAAAATGTTAGTCACCCGCGTGGCGTCCCCCAGGGGTCGGAATCGAGGTTCGAGCCGCGGGAGCGCTATTTAAAATATCTTCACTCCCAAGTTGACGGAGAATTGATCAGGCGAGCTGGCTTGAAAGTCGTCGTTGATCCGATGTTTGGGTCGGCCCGCGGTTATTTTGACCGGTTTCTCCAAGAACTTGGTTGTCAGGTTGAGGCGATCCACGACCGCCGGGATGTCCTTTTTGGCGGCCGTGACCCGGTCCCGGTCGGGGCAAACCTGGCGGAATTGCAGGCCAAGGTCCAAGAAATTGGCGCGACGTTAGGTTTGGCGCTCTGTCCGAGCGGCGAGCGGATAGGGCTGGTCGATAAACAGGGCGTTTTTCACGCCGAAGGAGAGATCCTGCCTAAGATCATAGCCTATGCGTCCAAGGAAAAAGGGTTGTCCCCGTCCGACCTCAACGGGAATGCTTTGCTGGCAGGGGCGTTGCTGGTGGAGATGGCCGCGGCCAAAGTTGTGCTATAATTCCTATAAGGAGATGATCATCATGGCTAAAAAACTGAAAAAAGACAGTTCCCTAAAAATAATGATGGATGAGGTGGAGATGAACCGGGTCTTGCGCCGGATCGCCCACCAGATCATAGAAGCGAACAAAGGGATCGATGATGTGATCCTGGTCGGGATCATGCAGCGCGGTGTCCCCCTGGCCAAACGGATCGCCCAGATCATCGAAGCCCAGGAAGGGAATAAGGTCCAGGTCGGATCGCTCGACGTCTCTCTCTACCGCGATGACCTGGCTAAAAAAGGGAAATACATCGAGGTCAGGAAATCCGACATCCCGTTCTCGGTCGATGAGAAGGTCGTGGTCCTGGTTGACGACGTTATCTTTGCCGGACGCACCATCCGGGCGGCGCTCGACGGGCTCAAGGATTACGGCCGGGCCGCCAAGGTCCAGCTGGCCGCTTTGATCGACCGCGGCCACCGCGAACTCCCCATCCATCCCGATTTTACGGGGAAGGTCATCCCAACGGCTAAGAAAGAGAATGTCCGGGTGGAGGTCATGGAGATCGACGGAGTGGACAGGGTAGTTATTAAATAGTTATTGCGGCCACTGGTCGGGTCTGTTTCTGATCAAGGTGGTTCTCACCGGGCCTGGTGTGATGAATATTGTTTTAGGGACTTCTGCTAAGAGTTGAGCCGGATCGATCACGTCTTTTAGAGAGATCACGAAATGGGCCAGGAAAGAAGCGCGCTGCCAGCAGGTATTTCTGAAGGGTTCAGAGTGCCGTTTAAAGAGCTGGAGGTCAGGATGGGAAGAATCTTTGAGAGCGCTGGTCAAGTTGTTCCTTAAAGCCAGATCGACCTCCACATAGCGGCTGCCGAGGTTTCGTTGGAATTTCCAGCCAAAAGTGACTTGAGGATTTTGTCCGGGGTCAATATCATTGTGGAGCGCCCCGCCATAGCTGGCCACGTTTTTTCCTGGAAGGGCCATTACCTGCCTGATCTTTTCTTCAAGTTTTTTTGTTATCAGTCTGTCGAGTTTTGGGGTTAAGCTGCTGAGCCCCAGTTCATACCTCATCACCTCATGCTGAATTTCCGGATTATTTATTTCAGCATAGGTCGGCCCGCCGCCGTGGACACGGATACCCAGCGCTTTGCTTTTTGTCAGGAGTTCTCTTATTCCCTGGAAGATGCAGATGTTTGACAGGGCGAAAAGATAGGGTGTATTTTGCTCGTCAAGGGAGCCATTTGGCGAGTAAAAGTAATTGAGTTCCGTTTCAATGAATTGATCGCTGACGATAAATTCGATGACTAGGTCATTGATGTGGTGTTTTGCCAGCTCGGGCATGATGGATTCGGCAAATATCTCCATTGTTGATCTGGCGCCCGGCAGCTTGTTGCTGCCGCAGGGCATGTGGATCTCGCCGAAGGCGATGAGGCGGGGGTGGTATTTATTTAATATGTTGGCGACGACCTCGGCCGGATCGCAGTCTGTGTTCGGATTGCAAAAATCCTTCGGCACAGGCGACGATCGGACGATCGGGTCCATAAGCAGTGGAATTCCTGTAATCATTGCTAATTGTTTTTCGGGGGAGGGGAGGTAAAATTTCAGTCTATTTTGTGGCTCACCGGGAAAACAAAAGCCCCCCGATAATTCGGGGGGCTTTGCTTATTTTTCGACCTACCTTTTAATTACTTGGTAGTGTTAACTATGTGAGCATTTTTTGCGGCTTGCTGTTCTCCTATTGCGGATCGATGCGACGTCTCGGGAACTAACGGTCCAGTTGAATTGGCGACTGGCCCATGAACCACAGTAGCTTTACCAGCACTCGCTTCTTCTCCTTGAAGATTTCCCACAGAGGCTAATCCCGATGAGGTTTTAACGGGTTTATGATTTGCATCTTCCGGCTTTTTAGGCAGTTGAACTGTGGCCTGGGCAAGAGCCGCGTTGGATTTTGCCTCGCGCTTCGGATCGATCACTCCTGCCGTCGCTGGTCTACCGTTGCCTTTTAATGCGGCGTCTGTATACAATTCTTGAGCGCGCAGAGGATCAACCACCACCTTATTTTTTTCAGAACCGCAAGTTGAAACAGTGGTGGAAGTTATTAACCCTTCGTCGCTTTCAACCATCTGGATCGCAGTGGTGCATTCCTGCTTGGCAGCTTTGCTTATTCTCGCCTCATCAGCAGTTGTATTGTATGCCCAGACTTGATCACTTGAGTCGCTTTTGTCTAATTTCTCTGTAGTTCCCTGTCGGGGAGCGTTTGATGTTTGTTCAACATCATCGCACACGAAATTTCGAGGCGCGCCTTTCCTAATCGAACCTAACCCGACATATGACTGAATACAATTGACTGGAACTTTTCCGGCTGGATCTCCCATATTATTTTACCTCCTGATATTCTGAATGCTGACTTCTTATCTATTCTTTCCGGCAAAAAACCCCGATCGACCATCGAAGTGATTCCGCTTAACGGAGTCAATTACCTATCACTTATATAATCGTATGGGGGAAGATAAAACTTGCATGATTTATGGATAATATGAGTGGAAATAAGCGCGTATATTTGTTGGTATAAAGCCAAAAAAACAAGTAAACTAAGGACAGTTGGGCCTTTGTTCGGCGGAATAGCTGATCGGTTGCTGGGACGGCGGTAAAATTATTATGACGCGGTTGTCAACCTTAACGACATTGACGCCTTTAGTGGGAACGTAGCTGCCGTAATCGTCGAGGCCGATATATCTCTTATCCTCAATTTTTTCAAGCAGATTCCCGTGATAGATGTCTACTTCCAAATATTCCGAAGGGGAAAAGAGTTGGCCAAAGCTGTGTTCTTCTTCGCCGGGCAAAGGAGTAACATTATTTTGCCGCGCGCCGTTATAAGCTGTAAGCGGAATATCTTTGGTTCTTGATTCAATGGTCAGTTCTCGCAGAGCTTTCAGGGTATTTTCCTTAACGATCCGGGAGAGTTCCTCATCATTTTTGCCGGCCGTCCTTTTAATCACGTACTCCTCCGGCGTGCTGACATTCGTGCCGTAGAGCATGACCCCCGAGTCCCTGGCTATTTGCAGGAATTTTATCGTCCCGCAATAATCGATAGACATGACATTGGTCAGCCAGCGGTCGAGCAGGGAATTCGGCTCAATTTTGCCCGTTTGATTGAACTGGTTGATCTGCTCCCGTGAGCCGTAGGGGAGTAATTCGGTCAAAAGGGTGGTGCGGCCAAACGCCGGCAGGATAGGAATGACTTTGGCCGCGAAAATTTCGGCGGTCGAAACGAGGGTCGACGGATCTTTTTTGTGAATTTCGCCGACAGCCAGAACACATTTTGGGCAGTTGGCCATGATCGGCAGAATGGCTGATTGGAGGTCGCTATAATGCAGTATGGGGAAAGCCGTTACAATGTTTTTTTCTTCCGGAACATTCACCGGCTCTGGCCGATTTATCACTACGGGCCTGTCGGCCGTCAAACAGCCGGCCAATTTTATGGCAATCGGAATGGCTGCTAAAGGAAAATAACGTCTAACTAGTCTTGTTATGGTCACGTTTAGTTGTCGGAGCGTTGGCGGAGAAATTTCAGCCTATTGGCGGGGCAGGATGAAGACGTATCGGTTTTCCCGGGGATAATGAACTTGAGTTACGCCGTCCTTCGGCACGTAAGTTTTCCAGTTGTTCACCCTAACGATCTCGTCCGTAAAGTCGTCGAAGAATTCCGGAATAATGATGTCCAGCTCAAGATAATTTATGTCAGCTCTTCGTGAAAATTCGGCCCCATAATTATATGGTTCCCAGCCAGCCAGCGGAGCAGTGTCATTATGAATGTAGCCGTTGATCGCTACGACGCTAAGGCCGCGGGCGACCAGGCGGTCGATCGTGTCGCGTGAGCGCTGATTGATCAGAGGACCACGGCTTGCCACATAGGGATAGGCATCCTTCTCGGCCTGATCAATAAGATTTGAGCCGAACAGGATAAACCCGTATTGCCGGACTGACGCCATGAATTCATCCAGGCCTTGATTTTCAGAAAAAATGTTCAACCATTTTGCGAGCTGTTCATCATACCGTCCGGTTTTCTTATATGTCTCAATAGATTGATGGGCTTCATTACCAAACTGCAGATATTCCCAGACAATTATGCGGCTGTTGAATTCGGCCAGCCCCGGCAATATTTCCCGGGCGATGTGCTGGTTGGTCGAATGTCCAGCGCGAGTTTCGCCGTGCGCGCCGCCAATCGCCAGAACAAATGGTTTGCGCCGGCTTTCCGCCGCCAGCCGCGCCATTAGCGGGCGAAAGGCCGCGGCGATATTGGCGTGATGAGAAATGACGGGGCCGGGGTTGATTTCGGCAGCGGCAGGGATTAGTTTTGACGGCCTGTTCGTTTGAGAACAGGCGACTTGGGAAAGTGTCAGCAATAACGGTAGTATTCTGGTTGTTTTAAACATAAACGGCAAGTTAAATTCGCCGTTTAGTTGTCGCAGTTAATAGTTAAGAATTTCAGTAAATAATTATTTTCTGGTGATGTTGTAGGTGACAGTGCAAACCAAGCCATTATCGATGTTGGTTATTTTGTTGCTGCCTGATCCAGATTCTTTTGTGAATGAATCAACTTTCAGGGTCGGGCCAACTTCTTTCAATAAGTGAGAGCCTAGTTCACGGCCGAGAGTCGCGGCTTGAGGAGAATTGATCGGCCGACCGCGATCGTCAAGAAAAGAGATTCTGGCCTCTCTGACCGTAAGCTGATCTTTGTTGCCGGCGATCTCGCTGGCGTTCGAGATAATAGTTACCTTGATATTGATTTTATTGTTGGGGGCAAGGCCCAGAAGACGATTAAAATTCGTCCCGGTCGTTCTCCATTGTTCGGTTTTGGCGGCGATGGTGCGGTAAGCGCTTTGCGGACCAGATCCAGACCCGCCGACCGGAACAGTAACCTGCGGGGGAGTAATTTCTATCGAGCTGAGTTCTCCTCCGCCCGTATTGCCAATCCCGGCTAGACCGGTGCCGGCACGTGTTCCTGATGCGGTTTCTATTTTCTCGCCATGTCCATTAGTCAGGCCGATAGTATTGCCGGTGGATAATGAGAACGTTGCGCTTGGATTGTCTATCGGTCCATCGCCATAACCGGCCACTTTAATTTTGTCGGAAAATTTAATGGTGCAGTTGTTGCCGCTGACAACAATCTCACTGATCCGGAGGGAGCCGCGCGTTGCGCCGAAGTCCGACGGCCAAATATTGGTCGAAATAAAACCGTCAAATTTCTTATCCATTCCGTCGCCAAACTTTTGATTGATTTCGTCCAAACTAATATTATCTTTTGGTATCGCGTCGGTTTGACCCGCAATATTTCTGAAGGTTAGACGGCCGTCTTTCCAGTCGGGTGTTTGAATTGCCTGGCCGGCGGTTTTAGCCCCCGCCACTGTCAGGTTTGACGGAGGAGCGGCTTTGGGCTTTTGCTGAGCGATATTTGTTGGTTGAACAGGTTGTTTCACTGCCGGCTTAACTGGCCTGGCCCAATCCCAGTTATTTGAAGCAACATAAGTCTTCGATGATTGTGAGGCTGCCGGTAGTGGGCTGTTCCCCCAGCGGGCCAGAGGTCCGTCCTGATGGAAATAAGGATTATTAGAAAACTCGTCCTTTTTGTCCTTTGGCTGTGCCTTGGCTACACTGTTTGGCTTGACCTGATTTTTCGGCTGCGCATTTTGCGGCGCCAGCTTTGGCGCTTCCGCCATTCTTGCCGGGGACGAAGGAAGCTTGGCCCCTTCATCAACAGCCGTTGACGGTTTGTTTTCGGCTGTTTTAATAGCTTTATTTTCGTTTGTTTCCCTGATCAAGCTGGTGCGCTTTGGATCGGTAGAGACCCTGATCTCCGGATTTAATACCGGTTCGGCAACGACAGGATTTTCCGCTGAATCGTTCCGGAGTTCAACCATTTTGATTTCTTCGTCGGTGGGTTCGACCAGCTTGGCTGTGACCGAAGTAACAGGTTTTGGTTTGGCAGCAGCGACTACCGCCGGCTCGTTATGGCGAAAATCATAGGATTTTAAAATGCGGCCTTCGGGCGTTGTAACTTTTGCCAGCTGATTGCTGCCCTTGTTATATTCAATAACCGAACCCGCCATTAAAGGTTCGCCGTTGATAGTTGTATCAGCAGCCAGCCGGCCACGCAACACTTGACCGTTGTCGTATAAAGCGACGCCTTGCTTATAATCAACGCCGTTGATCGAGACGATTTTCTTGTCCGGAATATCGATACGGCCGATCGGCCGCCGGTCGGTGCCGTCATCACCGGGGATGGCCGATACTTTTGCCCCTTCGGGCAGGGTGATCTTTTGGCCCCCTAATTCAATTTCTGTCGCGGCGGCCAGGGTATATTCATAGTAACCGCCCGGAGTTAAATGGAACTCGGTTACCTGCACGGGTTGTTTGCGCATTAGAGCTTCAAACGGGGCCTTGGAACTTACCGTTACGACTTTACTTGCTTCATCGCGCGTGATCTCCGCAATTCCGTTAAGCTCAAGCTTGCCTTTCCCAAACTTAACTGACTCGTCACCCGTATATCCCTTCTCAACCTTGCCGTTGGGATGATATGAAACTTCGTAGTCGACGGCGTAATTGATGCCGTCGATCTTGGTATCTTTGGCGAGGAAACCGCTTTTAACCTGACCATTGGCATATAATTGCAATCCTTCCTGATTATATTGTTTGCCGTTCACAGTAATGGAGCCGTCCGGATTGACTTTGGCGTTGCGCAGAAAATTCCTGGTCCCTTCGGGGGTCAAGTTCTGGGCGGAGGCGAGCTCTGCGGTAGTAAATATTTTTGGTTTTGAGATCGAAACCGAGTCTTTGTTTATTGTCGACTCAAGATCGAAAAGAGAAATGCTGTCGCTGTTACCATCTTTGGCCGCGACGGCGTCGAATTCTTTTGCCATTCCGGCTTTTTGGGCTTCGGCTCTATCGATCTTGCCGTCGCCATTCTTATCCATCTCTTTGAACTTCTGGACAAGAGCCATATTTGATTTCACATATTTTAATGAATCAGACTGGATCTGATTTGCCATTTTTTCTCCTCCTATCAACAAAAAATCCGCCTTCGGCGGACCTGTTTTTTTCGGGCTTATTTATGATAAAAATGACACGATCAGGAACAGGCAAACTGAAAGGTCATATAGACGACTCTCATCTATATTATCGGGGAATGAGGGGTAAAACTTGTGTCCGAACTCACCCCCCCCGTCCCCCCTCTCTTAGTAAGAGAGGGGGGGGCTTGCCTAGCTATAGCGGGGGTGAGTTATGGGCTACGGAAGGTGAGGTGGTATAATACCCCCATGCCAAGCACCGACATCCTCTCTGGTTTGAATTCCGATCAACTTCAGGCCGTTACCCATAAAAAAGGTCCTCTTTTAATAATTGCCGGGGCCGGCACCGGCAAAACGACCGTAATTTCCCGGCGGATCGCTTGGCTGATCGAGCAAAAACTGGCTAACCCCGGAGAGATACTCGCGCTGACCTTTACCGATAAAGCGGCCGAGGAGATGGAGTCGCGGGTCGATCTGCTGGTCCCCTACGGTTATATCGACGTTAATATCGCGACCTTCCACGCTTTTGGCGACCGGGTCTTGCGCGATCACGCTATCGACCTTGGCTTGAGCCCCGATTACCGGGTCCTCTCCCAGGCGGAGCAGGTCATTTTCTTCCGCGAACACATTTTTGAGTTCCCGCTCAAACATTACAAGTCGTTGTCCGACCCGACCAAACATGTCGAAGCTTTGCTCGGGGTCATTAGCCGGGCTAAGGATGAAGATATTGGTCCGGAGGAGTATCTGCGCTGGGCGAAGAAGAAGGGTACCAGGTACCAGGTACCAGGTATCAGTGGCCGGAGAGAGCAATTGGAAGTTGCCAAAGTTTATAAAAAGTATCAGGAGTTGAAGCTGAAGCACGGGTTGGTTGATTTTGGCGACCAGGTCAATCTTGTTTTAAAACTTTTTCGCGATAACCCGGCGATCCGGAAAGAGTACCAGGGACGTTACAAGTTCATCCTGGTCGACGAGTTCCAGGATACGAATTACGCCCAGTTCGAGCTGTTGAAGCTTTTAGCGGGAAAGCGGGCCAATATTACGGTCGTTGGCGACGATGACCAGTCGATCTATAAATTTAGGGGCGCCGCGATCTCCAATATCCTTAATTTTGAGAAGATCTACAAAAAATGTTCTAAAGTCGTCTTGACCGATAACTACCGCTCGACCCAGGCGATCCTCGATGCCGCCCGCCGCCTGATCCGGCATAACGATCCGGAGCGGCTGGAAGTCAAGTCGGGAATTGATAAGAGATTGGTTTCAATGTTGGAACCTGCGAGTGAACCTCGCGGTTCCAACAAGTTGAGGAACCGAGACGTTCAGTCTCAGGTTCCGAAACAGATTCTGCCGCTCCACAAGCACTTCGATCGGGTGCAGTCGGAGGCCGACTGGGTCGCCAAGACGATCAAGGAGAAATTCGACAAGGGAGAATATAAGTTAAGCGACTTTGCCATCCTCGTCAGGTCAAACGCCGACGCCGAGCCGTTCCGCCAGTCGCTGAATATGCTCGGGCTCCCGCACCAGTTCTCGGGCGGGGGAGGGTTGTATGTTTTTCCGGAGATCAAAATGGCGGTCTCGTTCCTCCGGGTGATCGGCGACCTGGCCGATTCCGTTTCGCTCTATGAACTGGCCCTCTCCGAAGTCTATCGGCTTGGTCCGTTGGATTTGCAGAAGATCAGCACCTTTGCCAAGCGGCGCAATTACACTTTGCACCATGCCTTTACGCATCTGGGGGAGTCGCGAGTGGCGGGTTCCGAGTTCCAGGTTCTGTCGGACATAAATGAAGGAACTTTAGCGGCCGTCGCCAAGATCATGGAGGATATTCGGCACTACCTTGATTTCGCCAGGGGGAAGAGTACCGGTGAGCTCCTGTATCATTTTCTGAAGCAGTCGGGCTACCTGGCTAAACTGGCTCGCGAGGAGAAGGACGACCGGATCAGGAACCTGGCCCGCTTTTTCGAGAAAGTGCGTGAGTTCAAAGCGGTGGCCGAGGTTGACCGGGTGGCCGAGTTCGTCCAGTATCTTAACATCCTGAAAGAGTCGGGGGATGATCCGGCCTCCGCCCAGCCCGATAGCGACGTTGACGCGGTCAATGTCCTGACGGCCCATAAGGCCAAGGGCCTGGAGTTTCCGGTCGTCTTTATGGTCTGCCTGGTCGGGGATAAATTCCCGGTCCGTTCCCGCCGCCAGCCGATCGAATTGCCGGACGAGTTGATCAAAGAAGAAGTTCCGCCGGGTGATGTGCATTTATTGGAAGAGCGCCGGTTGTGCTATGTCGGGATGACGCGGGCCAGGCGGGAACTATATTTTACTTCGGCGGTCGATTACGGCGGCAAACGGGGGAGAAAGGTTTCCCGCTTTGTCCTGGAAGCGCTCGACCTGCCGCTGGCGGACATAACCATGCTCAAGAGCCCCGTTCTCGACCAGATCGAGCTCTTTTCCGGCGCGGGCCCGTTACCGGCGTCGGCCAAGCCGCGGTCACCTGACGCGGTCGTCTTGCTTTCCCACTACCAGATCGAAGATTACCTGACCTGTCCGCTGAAATACAAATATGTCCACGTCCTGCGCGTGCCGCTTCTCCCCAACCACCAGATAATCTTCGGTTCAGCCGTTCACCAAGCGGTCCAGGCTTATTTCAGCGCGAAACTGAACAAGAAGAAGCTGCCCCTCAAAGAGTTGCTGGCGGTTTTTAAGCGGAATTGGTCGTCGGAGGGTTTTATCTCCCGGGAGCATGAGACGCAGCGTTACGCCAGCGGCGTGGCCGCTTTGACCCGCTTTTTTAAGACTGAACCAAAACGAGGACGGCGACCGATCGCGGTCGAGGATGAATTTGCCGTAGTCGAAGATAAGATCCAGTTGAAGGGACGTTACGATCTAGTGGAACAGGGACCAGGGGCCAGGGACCAGGTACCTGGGGGAATTTACATTGTTGATTTTAAGACGACTGAAGTAAGGGAACAGGCGCAGGCGGACAAGAAGGTCAAGTCAAGCCGGCAGTTGGCGATCTACGCGCTCGCCTGGCAAAAGAAACATGGGCGGCTGCCGGAGAAACTGGAGCTGAATTTCATCGAGAGCGGGCTGGTCGGTTCGCTCACGCCGAACGCCAAATCGCTGGCCAAGGTTTGGGCGGAGATCAAGCAGGTGGCTGACGGGATCCGCGCGGCCGATTGGCACGCTACTCCCGGCTATCGCGCCTGCGGTTATTGCCCGTATCGGGAGATCTGCCCAAGCGCGGCGAATTAGGGGTTAGGGAGAAGTGGAGTCTCCGAATGAACCTCGAGCGTATCAAGCTTGTCGCCGAACTTGGTCAGCCGTTTGTCGGTTGATTCGAAACTGACCGATAGGTTCTTTAAATGGGTCCTCATTTTTTCGAAATCTTCCAGGACCTTCATGTAATCACCGGCCAGCTGGGACATCTTTTTCAATATTTCCTGCGCCTGCGCCTCGACCTTCATCCCTTTCAGGCCGAGCAGGATGGTCTGCAGGTAGCCGTAAAAAGAGTTGGGTGAGACCGGGTAGATCTTGTTCTCCAGCGCGTAGCGGAAGACCCCCTTGTCGTCGTCGATGTTCTCGTCCTTGACGATGATCTCGTAATAGACGTTCTCGGCGGGGATATACATCAGGGCGAAATCGGAGGTCCCTTCTTCCGGCAGGATATATTTTTTCCTGATCGCGTCAATATGTTTCTTGACGTCGCGGATAAATTGCTTTTTGGCGGCCAGCTTGTCGCTGTCGGTCTCCGCTTCGACTATCTTCTTGAAGTTCTCCAGCGGGAATTTGGAGTCGATCGGGATGATGAGGTTCTTTAACTTAATGATGGCGTCGACCGTCTCCCGGCTGTTAAAGCGATATTGCAGTTCATAATAGGGGGCGGGGAGGATCTGGCTTAACAGGTCGCTTAAAAAGAGCTCCCCCATGCCGCCGCGCAGTTTAGGCGCTTTCATGATCTCTTCCAGCGAGGAGATGCTCTGGGCGAGCTCGGTCACTTTCTTGGTCGATTCCTGGACCTCGCCGAGCCGTCCGTAAACGTCCTTGATCGCCTTGGCGGCGTTATCAAGGCGGGCGTTGGTGTTCTTGTCGAGGTTTTGGATGGTCTGGACGAAATCGGTGTTGACCTTCTGCAGGATCGTCTGGTTATCGGAGTAAAGTTTGGTCACGGAGCCGCGGATCTCTTCCATCTGTTTCTGGATCATGTCGATCGCCCGGTCGTTTTGCGGCGCCCCGTTCAACCCGTTCAGTTTCAGGACGACGAAAGCGACGACGGCCAGGGTCAGGGCGGAGAGAATGATGGCGATCATTTCCATGGCTGAAATTATATCACGACTGTTGTATAATTAATATCAGATGTAAATTCAGTATAAACCGAGGAGGAAAATGTGGACAACATCACTTATGACGATTTTAAGAAACTCGACTTGCGTCTGGGCGAGATCAAGACGGTCGAAGCGATCGAAGGGGCGGATAAGATCTATAAGCTGACCGTTGACCTGGGGGAGGAGACGCGCACTTTGGTCGCCGGGATCAAGCTTTTTTACGCGCCGGAGGAATTGCTGGGGAAAAAGATCGTCGTTTTGGCCAACCTTGAACCGCGGGCCATCCGGGGGGTTGAGTCGCGCGGCATGCTGCTAGCGGCCGCCAATGAAGACAAAAGCCAGGTCGTTGTTCTAACGATCGATAAAGAACTGCCGAACGGCGGAAAAATTTCTTAATTTATCGATTGACAATGGGGCTATTCAAGAATATAATTTTTTCACAATGACCGACCGCATTTTGGAGATCGGAAGTGCCGGCTTAGAGTCAACTGACCAGCGCGTCCGGAAACTAATGGACAACATGGTCAACGCCGATATCCCCGGCTATAAAAAATCGGAAGCGGTCATCCGTGGTTTTCCTCTGGAACTCGAATCCGCCACTCAACGGCTCGGTCCGGTCCGGCCGCAGGTCGAAAGTTCCCATTACAGCAACCTCCCGGGCGCGCTGGTCAAGACCGGCGGCAAGCTTGACGTCGCCCTGGGCACCGACGGATATTTTGTTATCTCCGGTCCCTGGGGCGACGGCTATACCCGCGACGGCCGCTTTCAACTCGATAAGGACGGCCGGATCATCACTCTCGCCGGCAATTATCCGGTGCTGGGGCAGTCCGGCCCGCTGGTCGTGACCCCGGGTGCCGACGTGGAGATAACCCAGGACGGCGAGGTCCGGGTTGACCGGGTCGTCGTTGATAAACTGCGGGTCATCAATCCGGAGCAAGCGGATGCCTTAACCCCCCTTAATGGCTCCATATTTAAGCGGAGCGAGGCCGCTTCCGGACTGCAGGAAGTGGAAAACCCGAGGGTCATCCAAGGTTACGTTGAGTCATCGAATGTAAATGTCATCGACCAGATGATGGAGATGATCATGGTCGAGCGGACCTACAACGTTAACGCGAAGATCATCTCGACCCGGGACGCTAACCTGTCCCGGGCGATGGAGATGGGACGGCCGACTCAATAGTTCCGCGCTAGGCTTAGGGTAAAAGGAGGATAAAATGTTCCAACCGCTTTATGTCGCGGCGACCGGCCTCTCGGCGATGCAGGATGAGATCCTGAACATTACCAATAACCTGGCCAACGCCAAAACGGTCGCTTTCAAGAAGTCGCGCGCGGAGATGGAGAGCCTCTTTTTTGTCGAGAAGAGTTTCAAGGATACGCTTAGTGACGCGATGTCGGGGATAGACCAGCCGCCGGTCAATGTTGAGCACGGCACCGGGGTTCGCGTCGCCGCCACCCCCAAGGATTTTTCCCAGGGGGCGATCGAGGTGACCAATAATGCCCTTGACCTGGCCATCCAGGGGGAGGGATTTTTTCAAGTGAAAATGGCCGACGGGACGATGGCCTACAGCCGGGCCGGCAACTTTCATCTGGACAATGAGCGGAACATAGTTGACCCGAACGGCCGGATGCTCGAACCGGCCATCCAGATACCGGAGGGGACGACCTCGGTCGTTATCCGGCAGGATGGGACGATCCTCGTCTCGATCGACAACGCGACCGAACAGAACGAGGTCGGCCAGCTGGCTTTGGCCAGGTTCACCAATCCGGCCGGCTTGCGTTCGCTGGGCCAAAATTTATATACGGCGACCGAGGCCTCGGGTGATCCGGCGATCAGTGCGCCGAACCAATCCGGTTACGGCTCGGTCAACCAGTTCTCGGTCGAACAGAGCAACGTCGACGTTATTTCGGAAATGATGAAGATGGTCATGGTCCAGAGGGTCTTTGATACCGTGACCAAAGCGGTCTCGAGCTATGAAGGGATGCTGGCCAAGCTGGAGCAGATGAAACAATAAACGTGAACAACTTCAAACTTCAAACTTCAAACATCCAAACAAATACCAAATCTAAAAATACAATATCCAAACCTATTGTCATTTGCCTTTTGGTTCTTGCCTTTTGTTTTGAGGTTGGAGGTTTGAGGTTGGAGGTTAATGCCGCTAGGGCGTTAGATAACCCGGAAGCCAAGGTTACGGCGGTCATCAAGGAGTTTATCCTGGCCAAAAATCCGGCCTGGTCGCCAACCGAGATCAAAGTGACCTATAAAACGGCCGCCAAGACCTTTGCCCAGTTAGCCGACCTCCCGGCTGACGCCCAGTTCAAGATATTGGAGGCTTATCCCGAATTCAAACCGGCCGGCAATGTTATTTTTCCCTTGCAGGCGACCTCCGTCACCGGCAGCGTCAAGTTCCTCCTCCGGGCCAAGGTCGAGGTCCTCAAGCCGATAGCGGCGGCCGCGAAACTTATTAAAAAAGGACAAAAGATCGAGGCCGCTGATTTGAGCTGGGTAGAGCGCGATGTCGCCCTCCTGCCGCAAAAATATTTTATCGCCCCGGAGCAGTTGCAGGCGCTGGAAGCCAAGATCGCTATTCCCGAGAACAGTACCATTTTTGAGTGGATGGTCGGCCCGCCGCCCTTGGTGCGCGGCGGCCAGGAAGTGATACTGGTCGCGAACGCGGCCGGGTTGACGGTCAAGGCGAGAGGCCAGGCCCTGTCCGACGGCTACCTTGACGAGCTGATCCAGGTCAAACGTCTCGACGCCAACAAAGTACTCAAAGGGAAGGTCATTTCAGCGGCGGAAGTAGAGGTGAATGTCGAATGAAAAAGTTTTTGGCCGTAAGCTGTCTGCTGTTGATCGTCAGCGGCGCGGTTCTGGCTGACGCGATCTGGAACGAGAACAGCGCGTCCCCGTATTCGACCCAAAAAGCTTACAAGGTCGGCGACATTATCAACATCATCATCCTGGAAAGCTCGAGCGCGAAGAACCTGGCGGGGACCACGTCGAACGTCAAGGATGATTTGAGCGCCAAATTGACCCACACCCTGCAGCGCCTGACCCCGATCATCGGCGCCAATACCCAGGTGAGCGGCGCGGTCTCTAACCGCTATGCCGGCGACGGGGCGACCAGCCGGGGGAGCAATGTGACCGCCCGGATCGCGGCCTGGGTGACCGAGGTGCTGCCGAACGGCAACCTGGCGATCAAAGGTGTCCACAAAGTGGAAGTCAATGATGAAATGCAGGCGATCGGCCTGACTGGGACGGTCCGGCCCAAAGATATCAGCGGGGCCAACACCATCTACTCTTATCAGGTCGCTAATGCCAACTTGATGGTCAAGGGGACCGGCGCGGTCGGCGACGCCAGCGCTCCGGGCTGGTTGACCAGGATATTCAATTGGCTTTTCTAACGAAAGGAATGAACATGCGTGAGTTTTTCGCTAATGGCTGGCGACTGGCGGTCGTTAGTTGTTTGTTGTTAATTGTTAGTTCTTCCGCGGCTTTTGCCGCGGCGCCGCCGGCCCGGCTTAAAGATATCGCTTTTATCCTGGGGGCGAGAGAGAACCAGCTGATGGGTTTCGGCCTGGTCGTCGGCCTCAATAATACCGGCGACAAGAGCCAGACCGGCTTTACCCAGCAGGCTTTGACCAACTTGCTTTCCCGCATGGGGGTCGTGCCGCAATCGATCGATTTCAAGTCGCGTAACGTGGCGGCCGTGATGGTGACGGCAGTTCTCCCTCCGTTCGCCAAGCCTGGCCAAAAACTCGACGTCACCGTCTCTTCGGTCGGCGACTCGATCTCACTGCAAGGGGGGACCTTGCTGATCACGCCGTTGCAGGGGGCTGATGACCAGATCTACTCTGTCGCCCAGGGAAGCCTGCTGGTCGGGGTCGATCCGGGTTCGCCCAGCGTCCCCTATGCCAAGCAGCGCCAGGTCACGGTCGGACGGATCCCGGGCGGGGCTCTGGTCGAAAAAGAAGTCCCTGTTACCCTGGTCGGCAAGGGGGGCGTGACCATTGTCCTCAACAGCGCCGACTTTACCACGGCCAACCGGGTGGTGGCGGCGGTCAAGCGGGCCGGACTGGACGCGACCGCCACGGATGGCGGGACCATCGTCGTCCCTTACGCCGGCGAGGATACCGTCGCCCTGATCTCGCGGCTGGAGAACCTGACCGTGACCCCTGATACCATCGCCAAGATCGTGATCAACGAGCGGACCGGGACGATCGTCATCGGGGAGAATGTCTCGATCGCGCCGGTCGCCGTGACCTATGGCGGGATCGACGTCTACATCAGCAATATCTCGCTCTTTTCCCAGGGGACGGGCGATTTCGACGCGCCGCAGGATGATGTGACCTATCATGCTTCCAGCCAGGCGAAGTTGAAGAGGAAAGAGGGACAACTCAAGGTGATCCCGGCGGCACCGACCCTCTCCAGACTGGTCCGGGCCTTGAACGCGATCGGCGCTTCACCGAAAGACCTGGTCGCCATCATCCAGGCGATGAAAAGAGCCGGGGCGATCAAAGCTGAATTGGAGGTCATCTGATGGTTGAACAGATCAACCCGCTGGTCCATTCGGCCAGCAGTTACGCCCAACTCCTGCCGGCGGCCAGGACGGCGGCCGGGGCAAGGGCCCAGAACGAGTTCATGGCGATCTTTTACAAAGAAATGCTGAAACAAGTCTTTAAAACGCCGAACTTGAGCCCGCTGAGCGAAGAAGACCAGACCAATTTTGCCTCGAACCTGAACCAAGATATGCTGATCGACCAGTTGGCCGAACAGATGGCCAAAACGGCGATCGCCAGCCAGGCCTGGCCCGCCTCCAGGGAAGGATTTGCCCAGTGACGAAACCTCCAGCCAAAACAATAAAAGTTGTGACGACGCACGGTTCGGTCGAAGCGTACCTGCCGCTCGTCCATTCGATCGCTTCCATGGTTTCCGGCAAGGGGTTGCCGCCCAACATCGAGTATGATGACCTGGTGTCCGACGGGACGGTCGGCTTGATGAAGGCCTGGGATAACTTTGACCCGAAGCGGGGCGTTAAGTTCGAGACCTATGCCTCTTACCGGGTCAGAGGCGAGATACTCGACGGCTTGAAGAACTATAACCCGGTGCCGTACCGGGTCCAGGTGATGGTCCGCGATCTGGCCAAAAGAGGGGTCAAGTCGGTCACCAGCCGCAAAGACCAGGAGGACGATGAGTTCCTGGCGAAAAAAGAACTGTCAGAAGAAGAGTTCAAGCACGCCCTCAAGCGGATCAAAAAGATCGTTTCCGCTTCGGCGCTAATGTACTTACTGTCGATCGAGGAGATGGGGGCGACCGGGGTGGAGCCGCAGGTGACGGGTGATGTTACTCCGGAATCGGAAGCCGATTTCAGCGAGCTGAAAGAGCGGATCCGCGGCGCGGTCTTCGACCTGCCGCCGCTGCAGCGCCAGGTTGTTGAGCTCTTTTTCCATAAAGGGGTCAACCAGAAGACCATCGCGGAGAAGTTGAACCTTTCCCGGCCCAAGGTCTGCCGCGTCCTGGCCAAGGCGATCGAAGGATTGAAAAAGAAGGTAAAATGACGGTTAACCCGGTCGGTTTATTTGACGAGACGTTCGGTAACCTGGAAAAAGCGATGACGGTCGCGACCAGGCGGCAGGCCGTCCTGGCCGATAATATCGCCAATGCCAAGACCCCCGGCTACCGGCCGAAAGATTTTGACTCGGAGTTGATGCAAGCGGTCGAGCGGCAGGACCAGAAGCAGGTCAACCTGGAGCAGGAAATGGCTTTATTGACGGAAAACTCGGTCAAATATTCGGCCTATCTGAAGATGATGACGGGGAAGTTAGGCCTACTTAAGTCGATCGTGACGCAGGGAAGGAGGTAGTGAGCCATGGGTCTTGACCAAGCCCTGGAGATCAGCGTTTCCGGAGTAGAGGCCCAGCGCCGGACCATGGAATTGATCTCTTCCAACATAGCTAATATCAGCACGACCAGGACGATCTATGGCGGACCCTATCGCCGGCGGATCGCCCTTCTCTCGGAGAAACCGCTCTCCTTCAAGGATGAGCTGGCCCGGGCGGAGGGGAAACTGGCCCCCGGCCTAAGCGGAGGCGGGGTTTCCGTGCTGGATGTGGTCGAGGACCAGACTGCTTTCCAGAAGGTTTACAATCCCGGCCATCCCGACGCCGATCCCCAGGGGAATGTGCTGATGCCGAACGTCAACATGGCGACCGAAATGGTCGACATGGTCTATGTCTCAAAACTTTACGAGGCGAACATAACCGCCTTTAACGCGACCAAGAAGATGATGCAGGACACGTTACAATTACAGTAGTCAGGAGGGGTTAAATGGTGCAAGCGATCGGCCCGATCAACGCAGATCTGAGATTGGCCCAATTGTTGGGGGACGGTGACCTTTTGGCCCAGGCGCCACCCTCGGTCGGCTGGCCGACGCCGGCTGCCCCGCCCGCCGCCACCAAGACGGAATTCAGCGGCAACGCTTTTGACGACATGCTGGCCCGGGCGATCGACTCGTTGAACGATATCAGCAAGACAGAGGCTTATGCCAACCAGCTGATCGACAAGTATACCCGGGGACAGGCGGAGCTCCAGGATGTGATGGTCGCCCAGGCCAAGATGACCGTGGCGACCCAGTTGGCGGTCACGACCGTGAATGCGGCCGTCAACACGCTCAAAGAGATCACCCAGATGCAGATCTAATCTTATTGTGAAAGGATGAACCATGGCGGAACCAGGCGGTTTTGACCTGCGCCGATTATTGCTGACGGCCGGGGTGTTGGCTGTGGTCATTTTTTCGGTCCTCTTCTTTATTTTTCGCAGCTGCGCCCCCGGCGGGCCGACGGCGAGAAAACCCGGTTATACCGTCATCTATTCCAACCTGGAATTAAAAGATGCCGCCAATGTTATTACCCGCCTTAAAGAATTGGACATCCAGTACGAGATCAGGGACGACGGGCGCGCCATTGCCGTGCAAAAAGAAAAGGCCGATTTGGCGCGCATGGGCCTGGCCGAGAAGAACTTGCCGACCGGCGGCTCTGTCGGCTGGGAGATCTTCAATGAGGCGCGGCTCGGCGCGACCGATTTTGACCGGCGGATCCAGCTGATCAGGGCGATCTCCGGTGAACTGGGCCGGACCATCCGCCAGATCAAAGGGGTCGATGATTGCCGGGTCCAGGTGGTCATCCCGGAAACCAAACTTTTTGCCGCCACCACGGCGCCGGTGACCGCGGCGGTCTTGCTCCGGCTTCGCCCCGGTTTTGTCCTGGCGCCGGAAAAGATCAACGGGATCGTTTACCTGGTGGCCAGCAGTGTGGAGAACCTCCAACCGGAGAATGTTACCGTGGTCGACGACACCGGCCGGATCCTGACCGTCCGCCCGATGGTGCCGATCGCCAAGCCGGCCGCCATGGCGCCGCCGCCGGCCGAGAGCCTGGCGGAGATGGTCACCCCGGAAACACCGGCCAACGCGCCGGAGATCATTCTGACCAAGGTCCGGCCGGTCAGTCCGGAAGTCACGGTCGCCAAGACCGGGCCGGTCAACATTACCGCCGAAGCGCAGGCCAGGCTGGAGGCGAAACTGACCCAACTGGCGACCCTCTCGGCCGAAGAAAGGATCATCCTCAAGGTCCAGACCAAGAAAGAACTGGAACAGGATCTCTCCGGCAAGGCGCAGGAACTGGTCAACCGTTTCTATCCAATTAACAGCATCATTGTCAAAGTGGCCCTCGACGTCAAACCGGCCAAGGATAACGAGCTCAAATCGAAAGAGCTGAAAGTCAAGCGGGTCAACGCCATCGTCCTGATCGACAACCGCGTCGATTTCAGCGCGAACTTGAAGATGGCGACCTTCTCGACTATCGCGGCCGCCATCGGTTATAACAAGAAACGCGGCGACAAGATAATCATCCAGCGGGTGCCGTTCCACCTGGCGACGCCGGCGCCGGAGATCGTGATCAAGAACCCGATCAGGCCGGCCGGGGTGGCCACGCCCGCGGCGCCGGGCCGCGGATTATCTTTCCTGACCTTTCGCCGGATCGTTTGGTTGAGCGGCGGCCTGGTCGTCTTGATCATTTTTGTCTGGCTGGCCGCGGCTTGGCGCCGCGGGCGTTCTTCCAGCCAAGCGGCGCTTTCCGCGCCGAGCGTGGCCGCTCCGGAAGGGGCCCCGGGGCCGCGTGGCGGAAAGCTTGAGCAAATGCGGACCATGGCGGAGAATAATCCTGAACAGATCGCCGAACTTATGAAAAAATGGTTGAGTGAATAATATGGTATTGACCGGCCGGGAAAAAGCGACGATCTTCCTCTCGATCCTGGGGGCGGATGTCTCCTCCCGGATCTTGCGCTATTTGCCGGGCGAGCTGGCCGACCTGATCGCCTCCGGGATAAACCACCTGCCGACCCCATCGCCGGAAGCGCTGGCGGAGGTGATGGGGGAGTTCCACTCTTTTCTCGCCCTGCCGGAGAGGCGCACTGAAGCTTTGCCGCGGCCGGTCGCCCCGGTCAGGTCATACGGCGTCTTGATGTACGAGCGGCCGCAGGTCGCCGCCTTCCTGATCTCCTTGCTCCCGGACGAAGAGCGTCCCGCCGCGCTCGGCGCGATCCCGCGCGAGCGGCAGGTAGTGGAAGAACTTATTCTTAACCTGAAAGAAACCTCCCTCCGCCCCAAGCTTGAGGCCAGAATGCGGTCAATGTTCGCGGGGAAATTATTTTAATTAATTTATGGGACTGATCAAGCGCGACCAACTGGAAGAGCGGGGAGTGCTCGTTATCGAGCGCGCCCCGGTTGAGCTTCCCAAGCGGGAGCACCGCGTCGCCCCGGTGGCGGCCACGCTGGCCGGGATCACGGCTGATGACCTCCCCAGGGCCAAAAGCGAAGCGCAGAAACTGATCGAGGATGCTTATAACGAGGCGAACGAACTGCGCGAGCAGGCCAAGGAAGAAGGGCGCCTGGCGGGCCGGGAAGAAGCCGCCTCCCGGATCGAGGAAGCGCTGGCCACTTTAAATGCCGCGGTCACGGAGCGCAAAAAGATCATCAAAGACGCGGAGAGCGAGCTTCTCCGCCTCTCCCTCAAGATCGCCGAACAGATCATCCGCTCCGAGGTCTCCATGCACCGCGACGTGACGCTCAATATCGTTTCCGAAGCGATCAGCCGCGTTTCCGACCGGGAACAGATCATTGTCCGGGTCAATCGCGAAGACGCCGAATACATCAAGCGCTACAAGGACCGCCTCTCCGGGATGCTCGACGGCGTCAAGAGTTTTTCCGTGATCGAAGATGCCAACATCGAGCCGGGCGGCTGCGTCATTGAGACCAACCTCGGCTTTATCGACGCCCGCATCGCGACCAAACTGCGCTCGATCGAAGAAGTGCTCCAGAAGGTCAACTCGGAAGAGACGGCATGAGCCCGGCGCTCGATCTCGGTAAATACCAACGCGCGGTGGAAAAAGCCGAAATGGTCAAGGTGATCGGCAAGGTCGTCCAGGTGGTTGGGCTGATCATCGAGGCGCAGGTCGGCGGCGTCTCCGTTGGCGACCTCTGCAGTATCCGCATCGAAAAAGAAAACCGCGATTCTTTTGCCGAAGTGGTCGGTTTCAAGGAGAACCGCGTCCTGCTGATGCCGCTCGGTTCCACCTCCGGGATCTCGCCCGGCTCCCAGGTCGTCCCCGCCGGACACCCCTTAAAAGTGAGGGTCGGCTGGGACCTGCTGGGCCGGATCTTAGGCGGGCTGGGGGAGCCGATCGACGGCAAAGGGTCGCTGGTCGGCGAAACCGATTATCCGCTCGATGCCAATCCCCCCGATCCGGTCAAACGGCCCCGCGTGACCGAAGTGATGCGGGTCGGTATCCGGGCGATCGACGGCTTGTTGACGATCGGCCGCGGCCAGCGGATCGGTATTTTTGCCGGTTCGGGTGTCGGCAAATCGACCGTTATGGGGATGATCGCCCGCAATGCCGAGGCGCAGGTCAACGTGATCTGCCTGGTCGGCGAGCGCGGCCGCGAAGTGCGCGATTTTATCGAAGAATCGCTGGGCGAGGAAGGTTTGCGCAAGTCGGTGGTTATTGTGGCAACCTCCGATCAGCCGCCGCTGATCAGGATGAAGGCGGCCTTTGTGGCGACGGCGATCGCCGAGTTCTACCGCGACTCCGGCAAACACGTCATTTTGATGATGGATTCGGTCACCCGTTTTGCCATGTCCCAGCGCGACATTGGCCTGGCGGCCGGCGAACCGCCGACGACCAAAGGTTATACCCCGTCGGTCTTTGCCTTGCTCCCCCGGCTGATGGAACGCTCCGGCACTTCGGAAGCGGGGAGCATCACCGCTTTTTACACTATCCTGGTCGAAGGGGACGATTTCAACGAGCCGATCGCCGACCATGCCCGGTCGATCCTCGACGGCCATATTATCCTCTCGCGCGACCTGGCGGCCCGCAACCACTATCCGGCGATCGACGTGCCGCCCAGCGTCTCCAGAATTATGACCAACCTGGTTTCCGACGAGCAAAAGGCGGCGGCCGGCAAACTGCGCGAAGTACTGGCGCGCTACGCCGAGGCCGAGGACCTGATCAATATCGGGGCTTACGTCAAAGGGAGCAATCCGAAGATCGATTATGCCCTCTCCAAGATCGACCAGGTGAACGATTTCCTGAAGCAGGGGACCTTTGAACAAGTCCCCTTTGAGGACACGGTCAATCGCCTGCTGGCAATTTTCCATTAGGAGCATGACCCATGGCTAAACCAAAACCTGGCAAGAAATTTAAATACGACCTCACGGCCGTCCTGAAAGTGCGCGAGATCAAGGAGCGCAAAGAACAGGAGAAATTCGCCGAAAAGAACCAGGCCTACGTCAAGGAGAAAGAGCAGGAGGCCAAACTGGCGGCTGAGAAGCGCGGCAAGGAAGAGGACCTGCGCAACGTTTTCCGGAAAGGGCCGATCTCTGATTTTTCCAAGGTGATGCGCCGCCGCGCCCACCTTGACGTGCTGAAAGACGATCTTGACCAGCAAGTCGAGCGGGTGATCGAGGCGAGCAAGAAGCTGGAAGAGCAACGGGTCCACCTGGTCGAGGCGATGAAGGACAAGAAGATCATGGAGAAGCACAAGGAAAAAAAGTTGGAAGAATACAAGAAGATCATGAACGATCTAGAGACGAAGTTCATGGACGAGATCGCGACGCAAAGATTTAAGCGCGGGAAAGTAGACTGAAATCTTTAAGCTTACCAGAAGATAATAAACCAGCAGGCTTATGATCGAAAACATCCTATTATTAACGGCCCCTTTGCTTAGGCAATACTCCCGGCCCCCCGCTAGCCGGCTGGATCTGGAAGAGGGTACTATACAGGGCGTTAATTATGAGCACGCTACAGTTTCTCCGGTAAACATTTCAATCAGCGTGATTGAATCGCCCCAATTACAAAGCAATATGCAGTGCCAAAAAACCTGCCTGATCGTTAACGGCGGTTTTTTTGAGCCGGACGGATCGCCGACCGGCTTGTTGATCGAGGGCGGCAGACAGCGGGCCCCCTTATCCAATCGGGCTTTGATGTCCGGGACATTTATGGTCAAAAACGGGCTGTTTCAAATGATAAGGTCGGGTGATTATATTGCCGATCCCGGCATTTCTTTTGCAGTCCAAAATGGACCAATGCTGGTTGAGCCCGGCCCAAGATTCGGCATCGTCAGAAACGACCTGAACAGGCAGCCGAGAACGATCATCGCCCTTGATCGGGCCGGTTGCGCTCATCTAGTTGTATTAAAAACGCCCGTTTCCTTATTCGTCAGTCAGTATATTGTTGCCAGAGTGGTGAGAAATATCAGTTACGCCCTCAACCTTGACGGGGGGCCCTCGTCTTATATTTATTATAATGACGGCAAAAAACAAGTATCATTTGGCGACCCAACTATCCCCGCTTATTTCATAAAGATCGCCCTCCAATAACCCAACAATTGTTGGGAACGCAAGAAAAAGCGCTCCAATATCGATAATATTGGTAGAGGTGCGCTATGGGTGACACCCAGTTTTCACTGTTAACTTTAGCTTTAGATGCTTATGTTCTCGCCCGCAACAGCAATGTTAACGTTCAGGCTGAAATCGAGCGAGTAAACAACCGTATTAATCAGCCCCGTACGGAAGCCAAAATCGAGCCTTCGGGCGCTCTGGAGCGGCTGGAGCGGCTGGAGCGGTCGGAAGTCGCCCGAATTAATAATCTTTTGCCCAGCCAGTCAAATACCCGGCAAAATTTAACGATTTTAGCGGAAATTTTCAAAAAAGCGATCGAGAAGAATGACCAGTCATTGGCCCGGGAGTGCCAGTTGACCGCCGTCAAATATGTCGCGTTTATTTACGAAAAATTAAACCCGGAGCCATTTGCCGATACCGCTGCCTCGTTAGGTATCCATATTCCAAACAAAATTTCCAGATCAAAAAAAGCTGGCCATATCGCTTCTCAAATTTATTATAATCCCAGTCACGCGCTGGGAAAAATTATGGAAAATGTCGGCAAGGGCGGCCATCGGCCGGAGTATATTTCGGGCAGTGTAGAGCTGACTGCAACTGGCAACCGGTTGAGCGGCGGCGTGGAAAACTTTGCTTTGCACTTGAACAACGAAAAGATCGGCGAAGTCCTGATGGTCCCGCCGGAGGCCGCGGTTTCCGCCAGTTACCTGGTTTACGATCAGCAGGATTATACCGGCTATGACTATGGCGAAAGCACCAAAGATTTTATTTTGTTTTCCTCGGCCAATTATGCCTCCGATTTTGTCGATAATATTCCGGCCACTTTATCGATCGTCAACGGCAAACCGCGCAATCTTTTCCTGGCGCCGCAAATGCACGGTTTGGTAACGATAGATAACGGCCGGCCGAAGATAAATAATATCAAGCTTCAACCGCCTCTGCCGATCATCAGTGCCGCACTGGCGCCGGGAAGCAGTGTTTCCATGTTCCAGACAAACCTGATCGTCGACGGCGGCCAGAATCTCGTTCCCGATAAGGAATCAAGCCCCAGCCGCGACCGGCGCCGGGTTCTCCTGACTGGTGGAGAGGGGCAGTATGGGATTGTACAGGTAAACTCCTATGTCGATTTATTCGAGCTGGGGAGCATTGTTGCGAAATTGCCCAACGTCGGTTCGGCCGTTAATCTTGATACAGGCGGTTGCGACCTGGCGGGTTACCGTACGACCGGCGGCGGTTTTGTCTGGCTGGGAGATAAAGAAGCAAAGACGATCACTTTGTTCGGGATCAAGAGTAATGAAAAGAGATTAGCCGCGCGCTAAAGCTTTTTGGACCTTCCCCGCTTTCAGGCATTTGGTGCAGACGTTCTCTTTCCGTCTTTTCCCCTCGACCAGGATGTTGATTGACTGCAGATTAGGCTTGAACAACCGGATGGTCTTGTGGTTGGAATGCGAGACCGTGTGGCCGACGATCGGTTTTTTAGCGCAGATAAAACACTTTCGACTCATAATGTTACCATTTTAGAATATTTCTCTCATAATGTCAAATCCCCCCTC